>JBBSJZ010000289.1:0-7741 GCA_038256795.1 Pirellulales bacterium
CTGTGACGAAGTTTGAACAGGTGCTACCGCGCCCGGCGTCACGGTGCTGACCGGCATCGATGCGTCACGCTGCGTGACTACCGGTTGCGATGGAGCGATCGCGGCGGCGGTGGGTGGTGCTTGAGTCGGTTGCCCGTAATTCGGTTGGGGCTGGGCGGGTTGGGAATACTCGGGCTGGGAGTAGAACGGTTGGGGTTGGGCGGGTTGTGAGTGGAACGGTTGGGCTTGGGCGGGTTGTGAGTGGAACGGTTGGGCTTGGGCGGGTTGTGAATAGTTTGGCTGGGAATAGTTTGGCTGCGGTGCGACGTGGACTTGATGCACTGGACGAGACGCGAACGGTGCATGGTTGATGACTCGAATGACTCCGCCACCGTATCCGCTGCTCGCTCCACCGCGGTATCCGCCGAAGCCTCCGCCGCTGTTTCCGCGTCCGCCGCAGGCGACTACCGGCAGCACTTGCACGGTGCTGCAGGCGACGATGCTGGCAATCATCATTCGTTTGAAGTTCTTAGTCATGGATTGAGTTCCTTGGAGAGAGTTTTCAAAGTGAGTGGCGGGTCGTTGTCCGCCAAGGTTCCAAGCGTGAGCGATTGCAGGGTGTTACCGATGCTTTTCCAAAAAACGAAAAAAGGAGACGCGATCCGCCGGAGTTGCCTCGAGCGTCACGCGTCCCCGTTTCGAGCGACCCCCGTCGCCTCTCAAGACCGTTACGTCGCAGTGGTTTACTGAGCCAACCACGAAGCCAGCGTTTCGGCCGCTGATGCTTCGTCGGCTTTGGGCTTGAGCTCCTTCGCCATCGCCGACGCGATCCGGGCGACGTATTCAATGGTTCCTTTGACCGCTTCATCGGGAGCGGTTGCGTCCAATTTGGCGACATAGATCACCAAATGTTCGCCTGAGTCGTTCTTTTCGATCGCCCAAGCACCAATCTTGGTGACTGAGCTTTGTCGCAGCAGTCGGTTCATCAACTCGGTGGTCGGCACTTCTTTGCTGACCTGAACCAGCGACCAGACTTTTCGCACATCGGCCCGCTCGAAATACTCGGTGTCCTTGGCGATGTAAACCGACTGTGTCGTTTTATCTGCCAATTCGTGTTCGACTTGATAGTGTCCCGTGGGGCTGACGGTGTGCTTGATATCGGCATCCTCGAGCAACTTTTTGCTAGCGATTGGGGCCTGTTTCCAGCTGCTGGCGAGCAGAGACCGAATTTCGGAGATATCGACGCAGAAGCTGATCAGCGAATTTTCTGGCGAAAACGATTGAGCCAGTGCGACGAGTTTGCCATCACGATCGACGATCGGACCGCCACTGTCTCCGGGCTGGATCGGACTTTGCGTCTCGACGGCGCTAAAGTTGTGCTCGCCGTAGTTCGACTTGAATTTCTTGTCATAGACGGCACGCACCGAGCCGGTCGTGGACACCCACATCACGTCGCTGTTTCCTGGGTTGCCGACCAGCTCGATGGAGGAGCCCGGCGTGATGCTTTTCTCGGCCATTTCGATCGCTTTCACGTCATCGGGCAGCTTGGGCAATTGAATCAGCGCCAAATCCAGACGGCGATCGACCGCGACCACTTTGCCAGGCTGTGCTAGCTTCAAAACATTATCGAGGTAGTGCTTGCGTTTGACATTCGGCGTGCCGTCTTTGATATCGGCAAAGAAGACAACGACCGTGC
The DNA here is from genome assembly GCA_038256795.1 of Pirellulales bacterium. GTDB lineage: Bacteria > Planctomycetota > Planctomycetia > Pirellulales > Pirellulaceae > JBBSJZ01. The sequence continues at coordinate 1,676 of JBBSJZ010000289.1, forward strand.
GGCTGTCACCGACGACGTGTGCGTTGGTCAGCACGATTCGCTTTTCGGCGTCGACGAGCACACCGCTGCCGGTCGATGTTTCGTTGTCCGCGTCGCTGGTCACGATCCATGCGGTCGATTGAACGACGCGAGCGTACGTCTCGGCATCACCGCGGGCGGTGACGGCGGCCAGACTCGCAATCGCGACTACGAAATAGCGGCTCACCAGCACGGCGGAGAGTGAAAAAGCAGAGTTGGGTTGCAACGCAGAGTTGGGTTTTAGTGCCGACATGATCGAGTGCCTTGAGCAATGTGAACGGTTGGGGGCGATGAAGAAGTAAGCGAGAAGCGTGCTCAAACGTTACAGCTTGGCTTTTGAGAATTGGATCAAACGACCTGATTTGCCGGAGGAATCGACGATTCGCAGCTTCATCTCGGTCGCCGTGACCGACTCGATCTGGAACTTCACGTCGGCTTTCCCAGCTTCTGAAAGCGTCAATTGATCCGCCCTGCGCTGCAGAGTTCCGGTCGAAACCGCCGACTGTTTTCCCGAGATGTGAGCCATCTTGAACGTTCCCTTGCTGTCTAGCTCGATCGCGATCGATGCGTTGGCGGACAAGGTGGCGATCCATTTTCCGCCGACTGAAACGCTGCTGGTGGATGGGACCGTCGATGACTCGGAAGATGACGTCGCCACTTGGGAAGTCGATGGCGATGGCGTCGTCGATGACGTTGTCGATTTCAGCTTCAACCAGGTGTCGGAATGCACGATCGCAGTGTCCGCCAGACTCGTCAACTTGTTCTTGAGCGAGTTGCCGGTCAGGTCTCGATTATTCAACGTCGTTCGCAATTGGACCCGATTGTCCTCTCGATTGAACACGAAGGATGCGTCGTCGATCCGGTCGCTTGCGGACATCAAGGCGAGGACATCGCTATTGCTGAAGCTGGCTTCCTTGTCGACTTCGACCAGTGACATGCGGCAAGTAATCCGATCCTGCAGGACATCGACAGTGAGGGCAACCGGCAGCTTCCAGCCGCCGCTGTCGACAGTAATCGTGACAGTCTCGTCGGTTTGTTTCGGTTCAAAGCCAGCCGACTTGAGTGCTACCGTCAGCGAATTAGGGCCAGTGATGCGATCAAATTGTGTCGATCCGTCCTGGGTGGCGATCTTGATGGATCCAGCGGTGGAGCTTGCGAAGACGGATTCCATCGCGATCTCGGAGAACAAGGCGTCGTCGGCTCGTGCGATGCCCAGCAAGAACTGGCAAGCGACGGATAAGGCAAAGCAAAATCGAAAGTTCATCGGAAGACTCGCGCGAAAGGGAAAGTCGAATGGGGGTTCCTTTTCTCCAAGCGTGAGCGACGCAGCTTTGTTACCGCCGCGAGAGTGTGCCGAAAAGTTTTGAAAACTTCCCGTAACACATCCGAGCTGCCGTCGCTTGGTCGGTTAGTCAAGTGACGCCCAGCGACGATGAGACACGGCAGACTCACGATCGCTTTCTCAACTATCACTGCCAATTTCTGGAGAACTCTACGATGTTCAAGACAGCCCTGCTCGCAATCGCTCCCCTGATGTTGTTCGCCTGTTCGGTGCACGCCGATGACGACTTGCTCACGGCGATCGCCAAGTTGGATACCGACAACCACGCAGTTGCTCAAGTCGACTCTGCCACCGACTCGCTTGGCCAAGCCGACGTCGATGGGCTGCTCGGTGACGACCAAGAAAACGACGGCGATGCGATCGCCGCCTGCTACCGTCGCTTCAGTGGTCACGGCGGTGGCTACGGTCACAGCTATGGAAGCTATGGCGGATTCAGCAACTTCGGACACCGCTCTTACTGCTACAGCCCTTGCTACAACCACTATTCGACGTACAGCCCGTGCTACTCACCGAGCTACACCTACTGCGCACCCAGCTACACGTACTACACGCCTAGCTACTCCTGCTACACACCTTGCTACACCAGCTACTGGGGTTGCAACTAAGTTCAACGTCCAAGAAATCGCGGCACCTCAACCGCTCCATGCCTGGCAATTCTCCGTGGGGGTTGCCAGGCATTTTTCATGCTCCAAACCATTATTTCACTCAAGGGTCTTCCGATGATTACGCTCAGAATCTTTCGCTACTGCGTCGCTGCCTGTGTCACAACGACGATTGCTGTCTGTTTAGCCGAGTTGGCGCACAGTCAAACCATCGACACATCACAAGTGCTCTGCGGCAACTCTCGTTGCGACCACGTCGTCGCACAAGTGATGCGGCACGGCGTCAACCGTCATGCGACCAACTTGGCCGCCAACAACCTAGCCGCCAGTCACCTCGTCGGGTCAAGTCCCTTCGGATTGGCTGCGATCGCGTCGAGCGACATCGGCGACTTGCAAATCGTTTCCGTGCAGCGGGTCGCGGACTTGCAAACTCCTTGCGGGCCGCGATTCAAGATCGTTGTGATGAATCAAAGTCAGCACCCCGTCGAGGGAGTCGACGTCTCGCTGGTCGCGTTACTCGGAGCGATCCAGCCGCATTCGCCCAATGCCACGGTGCGGAGTTGCGGGATCGAGCCTGGCACGGCTGTGGAAGTTGACATCACGCTGCCCATCGAGGCGTTGTCGATGGGTAACAACAACGGCGTAGTGCTCGGCTTGCAAACTTTGCTCGTTGCGATCGACAGCCATGACGAATGGATCGAAGTCGACGAGGCGAACAACCTTCAAGCTCTCGCCGCTGCGAGCATTCCGATCGTCGAAACCGTGATCACGCAGATGACCACGACCGTTTCGGAATCCGAATTTCTCCCTTCCGTAGCGGCACCCGCGATGGTCGCACCCACCAGCGTTCCAGCCGCCGACTCGCTGGAAGTGACACCCGAGGTGGATGGCGATCTGCTACGTCAAGCCGTTGAAAAGTTGGGACGCGACTCAGCGGAAATTTCCGGCGATTTTCAGTAGCTGGCTGGACACGACTACCATCGGTCCCAGGCTGTTTGCTTTCTCACGAAACCAAGCAGCCTTTTTTTCTGCGCTGGAATCAATCTATTCAGGAACCGTCGACCCGTTTGTCGAGAGAACTTGTCCCATTTGCGACCACGCTATGACAACACGTCGGTGAATGAACGAGGCGATAACGATGCCGAGCATCCCCGAGATCACCGCGGCGAGCATGAACCATCGCGAAGAGGAAGGACTCGACATCATCAATGCTCCGCCCACCAACGGCAAAATTGCCGCGATCAAAATGTAGACTTCGCCACGACTTTCCATTCGCCCCGCCCGTGCGTCGAAGTCCGCATCCTGCATCGTGCTACGCAAGCACCGTGGATAAAACACGAACGTCGCTAACCAAGCCATTCCGAAGTACGGATATGCCATCGCGATACCGCCGCAAATCAACGACGACAAGAACAACTGCAGCGAAGCCATCCACTGAAAGTCGGGACTGAGAAAATGGAACACCAACGGAAACATAATCCCCGCGGAAAACCACAGCGAACCACCAATGACAGCAGCGCGATGGCCAAGTTCGAGCATGTTGCCCAAGTCACGACTATCGACCCGTTGATTTTGGCGAGCACTTTCAACGGCCCGAACCATGCTGCGAGTTAGCCAAATCGCACAAACTGTGGCGAAGGGAAAGTACGTCAGATTCACAATCCACGAAATCGATCGCAACGCCTCTTTTAGCTGGGACGTCTGCATGACCTCATTCAAGTTGTAGTGGTAATTCAGACCACCGCCGATGCCGTGGGGAATCAGCAGCACCAGGCATGCCATCACCCACGGTGACTGGCGTGACAGCCACGATCGCCCCGATGATTCGGGTGGATCAAATAAGGTGGCGGCTTGCGGATGCAACGACAATCGAAGCCGGCCAGCCATCTCGGCCCCATCGCCAAATCGCTCGGACGGTTCGACCGATAAAGCTCGTCGCAGCATCTTTTCCAGCACCCGCTCGGCCGCCGCGTGAGTCGCCTGTTCATCATACCTGGGCTGAACGAGTGGACGATGTCGCGAGGCCAGCTGATCGGCGGCCGCTTGCTTCCACGACACCTGCATCGCCCCGCGTTGGAACGGACGCTGTCCCTGCCACAACTCCCACAGCAACACCGCTAGCGAATACAAATCCGCCGACTCACGGATCGTTGCTTGGGTGGCCGGATCCTTATCAATGATCGCACCGAGATGTTCCGGCGACATGTAGCCGAGCGAACCACCGAGCGACGCGGCATGGCCGGCTTGTTCGGCAGAGTCCGAAAAGCTGACGTTGAAATCCGCCAGCTTGGGGATTCCTTCGGAGGACAACAACACGTTGGCTGGTTTTACATCGCGATGAAAAATTTTGTGGGAGTGAGCTTCGTGGAGTGCCCGGCACAGTTGAATTCCCATCCACGCAACCACTTGTGACCAGGGTGACGCGGCAATCCAATCTCGTGTCGCGGACTGGTCCGGTGCAACCTGGGCTGCGGCGAGCAATTGTTCATCGACGGATCGCAACAACATCCATCCACCGATCGCCCGACCACGATGTTCGGCGTGATGCGTGCGAGACATCGCGACGACATCGGCCAACGTTCCACCCGGCACGAATTGCATGTACAACAAATGCAGCGACGGGGCATCAATCAGCCGCTGATCAAACACGCGAACGATGTTGGGATGATCCAATTGAGCGAGCGATTGAGACTCGCCGCCCGTGCCCTGCGATACTTTGAGTGCAACGAGCCGGCGCATTGAAAGTTGCTGGGCCAGATAAACGTGCGCGAACGCTCCCTGGCCCAGCTTTTGTAGAATGAGAAAGTCATCGAGCTGCTCGCCCAGGCCAACTTCTGGCGGCGCTCCGCTTTTGACGGCTGATGGAATCGCGGCGATCGATTGCTCCAGTGGCGTCAACCGCGTCGCCAACTGCGGGTACCGCACTTGGTACTCGGTGGCGAGGTGTGACTCGCCGAGCTCCTTTCGCAATTGCATCTCCTCCAACACCAGATCCAGCGGCACGTTGTCTGCGGATAACAAACTCGTATCGATCGCCAAGTATTGATCAATTCGGCGGATGATTCCGACTTCGGCTGACAATGCCATATCGAGTTTGACCAGTTCGATCAGCAACATTCGTCGCACGTCGTTGTCCGGCCCAGGCACGTATTGCCGCAGCTCAGCCGGATCGGCGACGCAGCCATGCTCCGCCAATTTTTGCAAGCACTCCTCCAGCCAATCGTCGGCGTCCCTGGGTGCAGCATCCGAGGTGTTCGATGGGTTCACGAGTGGTCCGCTCAAGGGTCATTGGCGTTCAAAGATTCGTTATTCTAATGGAGACTTCACCATGGCGGGATTGCTGCTGGATTAGCGGCTTTTCCATGAGGCTAGCGCAATTTCAATCCAGGAACGATGCGATGACTGCGAACCGATCCGTCAGCGATGGCGACGATTCCGAGCACGAGGGTTCCGATGAAGCCGTCGACCAGATGCTCATCGCTCGCATCAAACAGCATGATTCGGATTCGCTGGGACGATACATCGAGCGTCACCGCTCGGCGTTGACGGGCTTCTTGAAGTCGATCACCACGGCAAGGTTGCTCAGCGCCGTCGAACTGGACGACTTGCTGCAGGAGGTTGCTGCGACCGCGATTTCTAGCCTCGGGACTGCACCGCTGGACGAATATGAACCGCTGCAATGGTTGCACCAGATCGCCCGTCGCCGCGTGGTCGATGCGCATCGTTTTCACTTTGGGGCCCAGCGTCGCGACTCGCGTCGACAACAGTCCCTGCACGCGCCGGCCGGCGCCGATCAAGAACTGGGGTTAGAACAATTACTGGCCGCCAGCATGACGTCGCCCAGTGCAGCTTACAGCCAAGATGTTCGCCTCAACCGGACCCAGCAAGCGATCGCGAGTCTTGGCGAAGAACAGCAGACGGTGATTCGGCTGCGGTACGTCGACGGACTGGCGACCAAACAAATCGCCGAGCAGCTGGTTCTTCGCGGTTATGGCACGGTGTTAACCGGTGGAGGCGATGGCACGTTCACGGTGATGGTTTCGGAGATCGTCGCAGCCGCCGATCGGCTGGGTCGACCGCGACCGAGGTTTGGGTTCATCAAAC
>JBBSJZ010000290.1:0-7721 GCA_038256795.1 Pirellulales bacterium
CGGATCGTATTTGTGCGTGTGACACTGTGCGCAGGCGATCGTTGTTCCCATCCACACCGCCATCGTCGTGTTCACCCGATCGACCACGGCGACGTTGCGAAACTCTTCGTCGTTCGTGCCGCCTTCATTGTTCGTGAGCGTGTTGCGGTGGAACGCGGTCGCAATGAGTTGCTCTTCACTGGGGGCGTCGAGTAAGTCACCGGCAATTTGTTCGATCGTGAATTGATCGAATGGCTTGTTCTCGTTCAGTGATCGAATGACGTAATCGCGGTAAGCCCAGATCGTCCGAAGCGGGTCGTCCGCATAGCCAGCCGAATCGGCGTAACGAGCAAGGTCCAACCACACGTGTGCCCAGCGTTCGCCCAAGGACGGTTTCGCGAGCAGCGCGTCGACATAGTTCTCATAAGCGTGGTCACTCGGATCCTTCGCAAACGCGGCGGCTTCGGCCCAAGTCGGAGGCAGACCCGTCAAATCGATCGCCAACCGCCGAGCCAACGTCAATCGATCGGCTTCCGGCGATGGACTCAAACCTTCACGCTCGAGTCTTGCCAAGACGAAATGGTCAATCGCGTTTCGCGGCCAATCACTGCGGGTCACGATTGGCAACTCGGCTCGCCGCGGCGGCTCATATGACCAGTGTCGAGCATAGTGACCGCCCTCGCTGATCCAGCGCCGGACCAACTGCACCTCAGCGGCGCTCAGCCGTCGCCCCTTGCCGGCGGGAGGCATGCGAAGGTCCTCGTCGTCCGTCACCATCCGCTCGATCATCTCGCTCGTTTCGGGGTCGCCAACAACGATCGCGGCGTACCCGCCAAGATCCTGGCGCGAACCCAATTCAGTATCGAGCCTCAAGTCCGCCGCACGCTCATCTTCATCCGGCCCGTGACATGCAAAGCAGTTACTCGACAGCAACGGCCGAATCTCGCTGTTAAAATCGACTGGCCGCTCAGCCGCAACGCTGCTCGTCAACGGAATCAGCATCAAGCCCAGCAGAAAAACGACGCGTGTGCAGCGATTACTCAGCGTTGTCATCATCGGGCTCGGCGGGGGTTGCGTAGGGCAGGGGTCTAGGGGCAACGGAGCAATCACCATTCTACTACGATTTCGTCCGTCTCACAAAGTGTCGCGAGGCGCAATCAAAATGACACCACCTTAAATCCAGTCGCCTGGGGTGCTCATGGTAGCGACTGATGCACAGAATTCGCTTAGGGATAATAAGTCGTTTTACAGCAATGGTTTAGCAACTATCCAGCGGCCGGAACTACGAAAATTCTGCCGCGGTCGTGAAACAATGGTCCAACCTTAGCAACCAATTGGATCTCATCCTGGCGACGCCTTCGGCTCGCAGGCAAGAGGCACCCGACAATTTTGGAGTTCAACACAATGTTCAGTCTAACCAAGTGGTTGGTAGCACCCGTACTTGCTGCCGGTTTGATGTTCGCCGCCGACGCCCAGCGAGCCGATGCGGGCGGATTTAGTCTTTCGATCGGAAACGGTGGCTTCGGCTACAACAATTTCGGCGGCGGTTATCGCTCGTACCGGCCCGCGTATGGCAACAACTTCGGAGGCGGGTATCGATACGGTTACGGCGCGCCAGCCGTGATTGTCGCACCACACAGCGGGTACCACGGCGGTGGTTACCGTTCCAACTTCCGAGGCGGTGGACATTACGATTACCATCCCCAACAGGTCTACCGTCACGGCAATCACTTCGATGTCGTCCCAGGTCACTATGACTATCATCGCGGTGGCCATCACGGGCATCACTAATGAGTTCGGGTTGATCTAGCTTCCGCTAGTTCCCAACCAACCTGTGCTTCGAGTTCAAGCCCACTGGGGGCGACATCAGATAGCCCACGGCATGAGCCGTGGGTTTCGATTCACCCCACCGCCGTGCTCCCCCACCGCCGAATCGGACGGGACGAGACGCAATGGCACGACGATTGAAGATCGATCATTTCCGCCGAGACGTTTCTATCCGCTGGTAACTCGGCGGCGTCGGCGTCCTGAGGGCGCAAATTTCTCACGCACCTCGCGTACCGACTCGATGAGTCGAACGACCTCATCCGCCGTGTTGTAGAAATAGAAGCTCGCCCGGGTCGTCGCGGTGATGCCCAGCGACTGGTGCAGTGGCATGGTGCAGTGATGTCCGGCGCGGACGGCGATGCCACGTGTATCCAACCACTGGGAGACATCATGCGAGTGGACGCCGTCGATCACGAAGCTAACAATGCCGCCTTTCTTGTCGGCAGTCGGGCCAATGATCCGGACGCCTTCAATTTGACGCAAACCTTCATCGGCGCGCTCACATAGTTCGTGCTCGTGAGCGTGAATGTTGTCCAAACCCACGCTGGAAATATAGCGAATCGCGGCCGCCAAACCGATCGCCTCGACGATGGGTGGCGTCCCCGCTTCAAATTTGTCCGGCAGCGGCGCGGATTCAAAACCGCTCGTCGTCACCCGCTGGATCATACCGCCGCCGCCAAGAAATGGAGGCATCGCGTCAAGCAGTTGTTCTTTGCCATAGAGGACGCCGATGCCGGTCGGCCCACACACCTTGTGACCGCTGAAGACGAGGAAATCCGCATCAATCGCCTGCACATCAACCGTTCGATGCGGAGCGGCCTGGGCCGCGTCAATGAGCACCGCAGCACCGTAGGAATGAGCCAGACGGGTCCATCTTTCGATTGCAAACTCGGTACCGAGTGTGTTGCTCGCCGCCGTGAACGCGAACAACTTCGGTGACAATCGCTGCAAATGTTCAATCACCACCTCGTCATCGATCGTGAATTCATTATCGATCGGTAGAAACTCGACCCGGCAACCGGTTCGCTCAGCGAGTTGGTGCCAAGGCACGATATTCGCGTGGTGCTCCGCGATCGTTAGCAGGATGGTGTCGCCACGACCGATGTTGGCGTCGCCCCAAGTCCGTGCGACTGTATTGATCGCAGCGGTTGTTCCCGCCGTAAAAATGACTTCGCGAGGATGAACCGCGTTGATGAAATGAGCCGTGGTTTGACGCGACTGTTCGTAGGCGTCCGTCGACTCTTCGCTCAACGTGTGGATGCCGCGATGGACGTTGGAATAGTATCGCGAGTAACACTCGCTCATGGAGTCGATGACGGCGCGCGGTCGCTGGGTGCTGGCGGCATTGTCGAGATACGCGAGTGGCGCGCCACTGGCACTGCTGCGACCAAGAATGGGAAAGTCGTTGCGATAATCCACGTCGTTTATGCTCGCTCGTTCGGGTCGACGTCGCCGCCGCGCACCGGCGAGTGCAACGCCGTCTGCAATACGCGCCACGACAACAAACAACATTTCTGGCGGTTGGGTGTTAGTTTCGGACCGAAAAGTTCGAGCATCTCGTTGGCCGAAAACTGCTTCAACTCCTCTACGGTTTTACCCTCGATTGTCTCCATCAGCATCGACGCCGACGCCTGGCTGATCACGCACCCATCACCCGCGAACCAGGCCTGTTGAACTTTACCGTCATCACCCAATTGCAAGTCGACATGAATCACGTCACCGCAGAGCGGGTTATCCGCTTCGTGGGCGTGAGTCGCCGAATTCAGAACACCGCGGTGGTACGGATCTTCGTAATGATCCAGAACGTGTTCTTCGTAGATATCTTGTTCGCTCGGCGACATGGCTTCGTGACTGGGGCGGGGGCGCGCGTGGAATGGACGGTGCGAGCTCAAAACCTTTGGGCTCGATTTAAGTCTACGCTCGTTGTCAAAAATCGGCGACCCCCAGGATTCTGGTGAAACATCCGAGACCGGGGCTTGCGGAAGAAACGACGACCTAATCGACCTTCAAGGCCTGCGACAGCTGCCTCCTGGTCCCGCCGGCGTGTTAAGATCGGGTCACCAGGCAGCTTGACCGGATCGGTGGGGCCGTGTCCTGGAACGCGTACCTACGATGGGAATCATCCGATGGCTAGAGTATTGCTGGTAGAAGACAGTCCGACACAAGCCGTCGAGATCACGATGCTCTTGGAAGAAGGCCGCCACGAGGTCTTGCACGCTTCCGACGGACGGCAGGGGCTCGAGGCCCTCGCGGAATACGCCCTCGACGTCGTGATCACTGACTTGGAAATGCCGGAAGTCAACGGTCTCGAACTCGTCGAGCGGATGCGCATCGATTATTCGCACATCCCCGCGATCCTCGTGACGAGTCGTGGTTCCGAGGCCCTCGCGGTCCAAGCGTTGCAGAAAGGCGCGGCCGGCTATGTCCCCAAGAGTGAGATGAAAGCGCTACTCAATACGACCATCAACGATGTACTCAGCGTCATTCAGTCGGACGAAAGTTACGCCAAACTCATCTCGACGCTGACGAGAAACGTCTTCGAGTTTGACATGCCCAACGATGCATCGTTGATCGCGCCGCTCACGGGACTGCTCATGCAAGTCTCCTCGGGGCTGCAGGTCTTCGGTGGCATGGAATTGGTCCGGTTGGGAATGGCGACTGAGCATGCGATTCTCAATGCCATGTACCGCGGCAATCTCGAATTGACTCGCGACGAAACGCCAATGGACCATGCCATCATGCACGAGGATGCGACCAATGAAACGATCGAAGCGAGAAAACTAGCTGAGCCCTACCGCGATCGACGAGTTCACGTCGAGGCGATCGCGAGTACGGACGAGGTTAGAATCGTCGTCCGCGATCAAGGCAACGGCTTCGACACGACCAAATTGCCGAAGCGAGGCAACCCCGAGATGCTCGACACCAAGGGCGGTCGCGGTCTCGTCTTGATGACGAATTTCGTCGATTCGGTCACCTACAACCCAGCGGGCAACGAAGTCACCCTCATCAAACGCCGCAATCAATCGAGTTGATCTGACCCGACCCGCTTGCTGCACCCCGAGACGATAGTAGCGCATGTTTCATTCATCTTCGATCTTCGAATCACTCGCCCACAGCTTGCCGCTTAGTTTGCTCATCAAGGACGCATCGGGTGAGCGAGTCTTTGCCAACGCGGCGTACTTGAAGTGGCGTGGGGCGACGACCGCGGACATCATCGGCAAACGTGATGCGGATTTATTCCCACCCGAAATTGCGGCCAAGTTCACCGCCGACGATCGCCGCGTTATGGAGCTTGGCGAATCACTTCACAGTGTCGAACAGACGCCATCGCCCGATGGCAAGATGCAGTGGATCGAACGTGTGAAGAGTCCCGTTCTCGACGAAGACGGCAACGTCATCGGACTCGTGCTACTGTTCTGGGACGTGACCGAAAAAATCCATACGGAAATCAGCCGCGATCATGAGCAGCACTTGCTCACAACGCTGCTGGACAAAATACCGGACTCGATTTACTTCAAAGATCTTGAAAGTCGTTTTCTGCGAATCAGCGCCGCGATGGCGACCAAGTTCGAGATGAAGTCCCCGGAAGATGCGATCGGCAAAACCGACGCCGATATCTTTACCGGCGAACACGCGCACGGGGCCCGCGATGACGAATTGAAAATCATGCAAACCGGCGTGCCCATCGTCGATCAAGTCGAACGTGAGACCTGGCCTGAGCGGGACGACTCCTGGTGCATGACCACCAAAATGCCGCTGTTGGATCACAACGGTAAATTGATCGGCACCTTCGGCATCTCACGCGATGTGACGGAATTGAAACAGTCGCAGGACGCGCTGCGGGAAGCGCTGATCGTGGCCGACAGCGCCAATCGTGCCAAGAGTGACTTCCTCGCCAATATGAGTCACGAAATTCGCACGCCAATGAATGCGATCATCGGCATGAGCCAACTGCTTTCGCAAACGCGTCTCGATCCCGAACAACGCGAGTTCGTGAACTTGGTGAGCGAGTCGGCGGACTCGCTCCTGAGACTGCTCAACGACATCCTCGATTTCTCCAAAATCGAAGCTCGCAAACTCGATCTGGAGTCGATTCCATTCTCGTTGCGGGAGATCGTCGGCAAGGCGGCTCAAACACTCGCCATCCGAGCCGGCGAAAAGAATCTCGAGCTCGCTTGCCGCATTTCACCCGATGTCCCCGATTGGTTCTGTGGTGATCCGGGCCGCTTACGACAAATTTTGATTAACTTAATCGGTAACGCGATCAAGTTCACGGATGTGGGCGAAGTGGTGGTTGATGTGACGTTGCCCGAAAGCGACGACGTCACCTCGACATCGGAAGCCGCCGTTGGTCGCCAACGAGCTTTGTCTTTTCGTGTTCGCGACACAGGAATCGGGATCGCGCCGGAGCATCAAGCGTCCGTGCTCGAAGCGTTCATCCAGGCGGATGCCTCCACGACGCGCCGCTTTGGCGGCACCGGGCTCGGACTGAGCATCGCGGGTCAATTGATCGAACTGATGCACGGGCAATTGGCATTGGAAAGCGAATTGGGAGTGGGGACGACGTTCTTTTTCACGATCGAACTTCCCCTGGCAAAGAAGCAAGCGCAGCATGAACCCGCCGAGCGGCTCACCAGCCTGGCGGGCTTGCCCGTGCTCGTCGTTGACGACAATGCGACCAATCGCCGGATTCTTGACGAGATCTTCAAGGCGTGGCATTTCCGACCCACACTCGTGGAGTCCGGTCAACAGGCGATCGAGTCGCAGTCGCTCGCGGCGACGAGCGGAAGTGGCTTTCGCCTCGTGGTTCTCGATTGCATGATGCCCGGCATGGATGGATTCGAGGTCGCGCGTCAAATTCGTGAGCACCACGACGCCCAGAGCTGTAAAATCATCATGCTCTCGTCGGCGGATCGCCAGGGCGATTTAAATCGTTGTCGTGAGCTGGGGATTGCCCGGTTTTTGAACAAGCCGGTGCTGCAATCGGAACTGCTCGATTGCGTCCTGCAAGTCCTCGATGTCGAACCGCGGCTCGAACCGACATCGTCCGAAAACGAGCTCGCGCCCTGCCCGACGCTGCGCGTGCTCGTCGCCGAAGACGGCATCGCCAATCAACACGTCGCCGTCGGCATGCTCAAGTCGCTGGGCCACGTCCCCGTGGTCGCCGCGGACGGCCAAGAAGCGATCGCTAAGTGGCAAACCGGATCGTTCGATGTGATCCTGATGGACATGCACATGCCAGTCATGGACGGCTTAGAAGCGACGCGGCAAATCCGAGCCAGCGAGATCCACACCGGCGGACACATTCCCATCATCGCGCTCACCGCCGCGGCGATGGCGCAAGATGCTCAAGCGTGCCGCGAATCGGGAATGGACGAGTATCTCACCAAACCGATTCACCCGCATCGATTGCACGAAATGCTGCTCAAGTTCGTCACCGGCATCCCCTCACCGAAAGCCGAGGTCGAGGCGGTGAGAACGACCGACGACCCAGACAAGACCTCGCCCGATGAAGAGTCACTCGAGGTCTGTGATCTCGTGGCTGCCGCAGGTCGAATGCCTGGCGGGATGGCTGGCGTCAAGCGACTCGCCATCGTTTTTCGCAAGGAGTGCGAGTCGGTGCTGGCGACGCTGCGACACTCGCTACCGGACGGTGCACCACGCGAGGTCCAACGAGCCGCACACACGCTCAAGGGCTCGTCGCTGCTGTTCGACGCCCAAAGGGTCCACCACTGGGCCCAGCAAATCGAACAACTCGCGGCTGAGTCAAATCTCACCGCCGCGGCAGACATGCTGCCGCGACTCGAGTCCGCCGTCGAAGAGCTTCTCGCGGCACTGCCTAGCAACTAGCAACTAGCAACTAGCAACTAGCAACTAGCAACTAGCAACTAGCAACTAGCAACTAGCAACTAGCA
>JBBSJZ010000291.1:0-7713 GCA_038256795.1 Pirellulales bacterium
CATCACGATTTGGACGATTCACATGGTCATCGGCTGGGAATTTTTTCTCGAGCCATGGCTCGAACCGACGGGGCTCGCGGTTCCGCATGAATTGATGGGGACGCTATTCAGCGCCGTCGGATTCGCGGTCGGTTTGCTGATCGGCGGCCGCAATGATCATGACCCCGATTGGCATGTTGTTCGCGACGAAGTCAGCGATCTCGGTGCAGATAGTCACTGCGATACGGAGGTCGTAGCTGCCCAGGCTAGCGTTGACGACTAACCAAGGTTCATCGGATCAGCGCAGCAAGCTGCGGCACGCTCGCGGCGTCGACGTAGCATGACCCCAGCACCCACGAAACTTAGCGCGATCAGCGACGAAGGTTCGGGCACCGCGGTAACGGTGACGGCGAAAGGACTGTCCAACACCGCTGAGATTTGCGCCGCGTTGAATCGTTGACCTAGATTCATTGAACCGCCCTCTTGCATCAGGTTTTCCGCTTCGTTGATGTGAAATAGGCCAAGATTGTGGCCAATCTCGTGGGCAACGACACTGGCAATTACGTCACGGCCTCCTGCAAATCCAAGCAAGTTGGATCCGACGAATTGAGCGACTCCACCCGCGCCCACAAACGCGAGACCGTTCGCAGTGTTCAAGGTTGTGAAACTGAATCCGGGAACGACGTTGACAAAGTACATGTCGATCACGAGCGGATTGCTGCTGCCGATTCCGGCAGCGTCTCCAGATGTCACAATCGTGCGGAGGTCATCGGTTGGACGTGGATTATTCATCCCCACCGTTCCATCGTACGCGAATGCGTTTGTCCACATCTGGGGTGCGAGGAAATCAACCTCAATCCCCGCTTGCGCCCAAATTGTGTTGACCAGCGTCTTGATCGCAGACTCCTGTACCCCGTTCCCGAAGTAGGTCGCTTGATCCGGTCCATTACTCACGATCACTGGGTTCACGGTCACTCGCTTCGTGATGGTCACCCCCGAGTTGACGATGAGAGCCGCGTCACTCGATGACGAAACGAAGGCCACGTTCAGCAGCGTGAACGCTATGAGAAAAGTCCGCATGGGGCCAGCCGAGAAGAGTGGGTTTGAAAAGTTCGTTGAATGTAGGCTTTTTAGTATCACCGCTAGTTGTCGAGCTCGCAATCATTTCCCCCCAAGCGTGGGTGACTTCGTGCAGCGGAGCCGAGATGCCGGATTCGCACAAAGCCTTGATCCGGCCCACGCGGGGGTCGTTACAATCAATCGCTGCAAGTAAGTTCAACCTTCCACCCACGATGTCATGATGCTGCGATGTTTTTGCTTTGCCGTTCTGCTGAGCCACGGGTTCGTCGTTTCGGCGGATGGACCGCCGGAAGGTAGCGTGTCGCTCATTGATCGCGATTCGATCTCGGGTTGGCGCGGCAGCACCGAGGATTGGCGAGTTGAAAATGGCGAGTTGATCGGGACTGCGGATGGAACCTTGAAGGCGAATCGATTCATCGTCGCGGACATCGAACCGGTGGGCAACTTCGAATTGAACGTCGAAGTATGGATCTCCAATGGCGGTAATAGTGGGTTGCAATACCGCAGTGCCGAACGTCCCGATCTTGGACCGTTCGTGGTGACGGGGTACCAATGCGATGTGGTCGCCAACAATGCGAACTTCAACGGCATGCTCTACGAAGAACGCGGTCGTCGTATCCTCGCGCACACCGGAGAACGCGTCGTCATCGACACTGACGGCCAACCGTGGAGAACGGCCAAAGAGAACGTGCCAACATTCGAGCCCGAGACTTGGCATCGCTTTCGCGTACTCGTCCAAGGCAACCATCATCGCCACTGGATCGATGATGTGATGACCGCCGACGTCATCGATCTCGACGAAACCAACCGCAGTCTCTCCGGCGTGCTCGGTGTCCAGGTTCACGTCGGACCGCCGATGACGATTCGCTATCGAAACTTGTTCCTCAAACGTTTACCCGACGACACACCGCTGCTCACAGCGGATGATGTGAAGATCCCCGAAGACGCGGTGCCGGTCGAGCCGCAAGGCGGCTGGAAGGACAAGCCGCAGCCGACTCGCAAGAAAACGGACGCCACGGGGCCGCAGCCGGCTCCGATCGGATCGACTCAGTCTTCATATCGACACGGAAACATTTGGCTCGCCGGTCAACCGTCCATCGATGACTTCAAACTGATGAAAGATCTCGGCATCACCACCGTCGTGACGCTACGCCCCGACGTCGAGTTGACTTGGGACCAAGAGTCCGTCGTCAAACAACACGGGCTGACTCACATCGCGATCCCCGTCATCGGTGCGAACGATTTCACGGACGAAAAGATCGATCAAGTTCGTAAGATTTTGCGAAGTGCCAAGCCGGATGCGAACGTCCTTCTGCATTGCGGTTCCGCCCAACGCGTCGGCACCGCTTGGATCGCCTACCGGGTGCTCGATGGAGGCTTGTCGATCGCAGACGCTCGCGCCGAAGCCGAGCACTTTGGCATGCGAAGCCAAACGCTCGTGAACCGCGCGGTCGAGTACCTGGAGCTAAAGCGAACCGAGTAGCTCAGGCTCGAGATCCGCTGGAATTAAGCACCCGTCCAAAAGTAAGCGGATATCACTCACGTCGGTGAGTCTCTCCAAGAATCGCAATTCCGGCGTCTCGGAGAGACGCCGCTACGTGTTTGCGACAAGAAACGGGTGCTGTGCGTTGCTTAGCTCATCCGCCGCAACTCGACCAAGCAAGCTGACTCTCAACGACGATTTATCGCTTCTTCTTACCTGCGTCTGGACGCTTGCGTTTGTTGGGGCGATCGATCGGCGCTTCCGGCGGATTCAATTTATCTTGAATCATTTGTGTAAAGCTTGGCTTGTTCGGTTTGCCGGTCGGCGTCGCCGTACCCTCGAGAACGCCCGCGTCAAAGTGTTTCTTGTCGGGCAGCGTTTTCTTGACCAAGATCCGCTCACAGATCCCCCACAAGCTACTCGTGATGAAGTAGATGCACAGACCCGCGGGCACTCGGAAGAAGAACAAGCCCATCATCAAGGTCATGACGTTCATGACCTTTTGAGTCATCACCTGCTGTTCGTCCGTTGCGGGCGGCATGAACAGCTTCTGCTGGGTCAAGAACAGCCCCACGACGATGATTGGCAAGACGTTGAAGTACGGGCCGAGCCAGCCGGTGCCGCGACCGGAAAGGTATTCCCATAACCAATCGCCCCAGTAATAGAGCATGTCTGGGCCGGCCAAGTTCGACGCCCATTGCAGTGACGGTGACACCGCGGCTTGACGTAGTTCGATGTCGACGGATAGAGCGCGGTAAAGTCCGATGAAGATTGGCAACTGGGCGAACATCGGCAAGCATCCCGCCAAGGGATTGAAGCCGACCCGAGCCTGCAGCTCGCGCTGGGCTTTCAACCGGCCTTCCATGTCATCTTTGAACTTCTCCGTGATCTTCTTCATCTCCGGTGCAAGCTCTTGCATGCGTTGGGCGTTCACCGCCGCCTTACGGCTGAGCGGGAACATGCAACCGCGGACGATCACGGTGAGCAAGATGATCGACACGGCATAGTTACCAATCAACCAGTACAAACCGTGCAGCATCGTTGCCAGGAACTTGGCGGGTACCGTCCAAATCGGCCAGCCATAATAGATGCAATCGCCGAGTCCGTAATTTTCCAGCAGCTCCGGGTCCTTGGGACCCGCGAAGACGCGATAGGTCTGGGAGATAGAACCACCCGCCGGTACATCGGCAAGTTCGCTCTTGAGTGCGAACGAGATATTTACCGCGCGCTCCTGGTGCTTCGGAATCGCATCCCCATCCGCGACGACCCCGGCGTCGACCCGCTCGACACCCTCCATCGCGTCCGCGTCCGCAGGCGGCAAATAAGCGACCGTGAAGTACTGGGCATCGACTCCGACGTAACGCAACTTTTCGGTGCCCGCGTCGCCGTTATCGGTGAACACATTTTGAGTCGGTGACTTCGGCTCAGTCTTGGCTTGGGTCAGTAAGTTGAAACCGCTGAGCAACTCATGGGCCCCCACGGATTTCTTGAACACGATATCGCGAGCGGCTGCACCGCCACGCCAATTCGGGCTGATTTTGTTGCTGTACCACCATCCTTCGAGTGTCACACCATTGATGCCATCGAGTTGATACGCCAGCCGCTGAGATTCGCTGTGCAGATTATCGACGCCGACGGTCATCTCGATCGAGTACTCGCCCGGTCGGACGGCATAAGAGCGTTTGAGACGAATCGGGTGGGCATCGAGCGACTTCATTTCCGTCGCCGATAACTCGACATCGAACGCCGCCGAGTCCACACCTTCAGCGTCGGTGCGATCGACATTCCACAGCAAAGTCGCCGGGTCCTTGAACGTAGTACTCGCCAATCGGAAGGGATCGATCTTGCGACGATTGACTTGCGCGAGCGTCATCAGGCACGATAATCGGGACAGGTTTCCGACCACTTCGTCGGCGCCCCCGGTCTCGGCCAACCGCACGAGATCGAGCGGATGTTCACTGACCACGACATCGAATACGAGGTTCGACGTTGTTGCGGAGGATGATCCAGTGGACCGCTGGACCTCGACAAGAATTTGATTTCCAGGTTCGGTCGTGCTGAGAGCTCGTTCGATGTCGTCCGGAGTTGCTACCACCTTGTTATTGACGGCAACGATGACATCACCGACAAGCAATCCTGGCCTTGGCCCGCCATCCGATTCGATGGCCTGGGCGACCGGCGTGCCGGGGCCCACGACGTTGACGCGAACCCCGAGTCCGCTCTCGTCCGGGGTACCAGCGATATAACCCATATAACCGCTGCGGACATCGACTCTTCGATACTTGAATCGGCCGCGCTGGTCGCGATCGGTCAATTCCAATCGTTCCAGTCCGCTGCCGCGATTCGTGAGTGTGACGAGCATCACGTGTCCGGATGCCGCATCCATCGAGCCGAGCGTCAACCACTCTGCGGATTTCGGCCGTGCCGCAATCTGCACCGCAGCTGAATCCGCGTCGGACTCGGCGGCATCACTTTCGACCGCCGTCGCGGTGTCGATGTCTGCTACCGTGTCAGTTTCGGCATCGTCGACGATCGCGATTTCGTCCTCGTCCGGCACCAGCATCGGTGGCGCAAACATCGCTCGCAGCGACATGTAGGCAATGAAGAACGCCGTCGATGCGACGATGAACGTGACAAGACGACGTTCCACAGTACGATCCGGATGTGGGAAAAATCAAACGAGAGCGCTAAGCGACAGCACCTATTCTGCCCACCAACCTAAATCTTGGGAAGGTCTCGCTACTTTGGCCGTGTCGCGACCTCAATCGGCGGGATCACACCGAGATACGCCATCATGTCGCTGATTTCCGTTTGGGACAGCTCATCGAGTAAACCACTCGGCATCACACTGCTCGTGCTCGGCAAAATTTGGTCCACGTCACGCTCGGCGATGTGCGTGACGTTGTTGCTCGAGTCACGTACCGACACCATCCCACTCGCCCCGTCACTGAGCATGCCCACGAACGATTTGCCGGTCACGGTCAATACTTTCTTACTCGCGTACTGGTCACTCACGACGTGTGATGGATACAAAATTGATTCGAGGATCTCGCGGCGAGTGAACCGGCGTGCGATGCCGGAAAGATCGGGGCCGACACCTCCGCCGTTACCTCCGAAGCGGTGGCAATCACCGCATTTGGCCGACGCGAACACGTCTCGTCCCGAGATCGGGTCACCCATCTTGCCCGATTCACTCTCCAGATAGCTCGCCAATTGATCGAAATCCCAGCGGGCGTCCTCGTCGACCTTGGGAAGCACCGCCGCGGGCCGATCCGGGTGGGTTTGAGTAAACCATTGCTGCCACGACTGAATCACGCTGCCGTCCGTCGCCGAGCGCGTGACACCGGTCCAGTGCGTGAGCAGTTTTTCCACGCCGGTGGTTTTGAGACCGCTGGACTCATGGGTCAGCCCGACCAAGATCAACTGACGCAGCGCAGTCGGATCATCCGTGGCGACTTGAACACTGGCCAGCGCGGCGACGACGTCGTCGGCATTGCCAGCCTCGAGAATATTGAGACTGCGGACGAGGTAATCCCAGTTCTCACCGTCGGGTTGCTGGGCCAACGCGAGCGCGACAACGCTGCGCCGCTCGGGTTCGGTCCGCCACAAGTTTCGCAAGTAGTCGCCCGACGCAGTGTCCGTCGAGGTGGATAGCATCGCGATGATTCCCGTTCGCAGTCGACGCTCGACGTCACCGCCCTTGGCATCCGCGACGAGTTCTTTGTCGAGCTTGATCAACAAGTCCGCCGAGTCTTTCGTGATCGGTCGCTCGAGTTTGTAGATCGCGGCTAAGGCCGCGTTGCGCCACACCGAGCCCTGTTCCAAGATCGCCTGCACGTCCTCGTCGGACAACGACCGGGCGAAGTCTCGCGTGACGTTCATGACGTACATCGACAGCGAAGGATTGTTGGTGTTGTTGGCCGCAGTCTCGTAGTACTTGAGCAATCGAAAACGTTGCTCAGGAGTCCAGTCGTCGGAGATGAATTGCAAGTACATCGCCACGAGCGTGCGGTCAGCCTCGGTCGCATCCGATTTTAAGAACTCGAGCGCTCGCGGTGCGATGTGATCGGCACGCAGGTAGGCGGATAACCGGATGATCTCCTGGTTCATGCGTGGATCGCCAGCGGGGAATTCCTCCGCAACCTGATCACGCAGCGCGACAACCTTTTCGGGCGCGACCTTGCCGCGATGCAGTGCCACTTCGCACAATCGCATTGCGTCCACGAAGTCCGCATCGCTGAGGAAACCCGTCATCAATTCGCTCGTTCTCGCGAGCACCTGCAGCGCCGTCGCTTCGTTCGGTTCGGCATCGATGAGCCCGAGCATTCCCACCAACGCGATCCGCGTATCGGTCGAGCTCAGCACTTCTTGCTTCCACAACTTGGTGGGCATGCGTTCCAAAACACGGCGAGCGACAAAGGCGAGCGTGCGATCATCTTCGGCGAGGAGTGCGAGCACGGTGTCCGCGTTACTTGGGAATTTGCCGATGCGCAGCACCGCTTCGCAAGCCGCGCGTCGAACGCGTGCGTCGCCGTCATCGAGCATTTCGAAGAGACGTTCTTGAGTGATCGCGTTCGAGTTCATCGCCATCAATGCTGCGGCACGCACCCGCACCGATTCGTTGGGCGCCCGGCTCAGTTCGAGCATCAACTCGTCGCTCGGGACTGGCCCGAAAAGCTGCATCAAGTCCATCGCCCGCAACCGATAGTGCGGCGGATTATCGTTGCTGTAGGCGACACCCGCGATGAGCGAACCCCATTCCTTGCCGAGGTCACGCTTCACCGATGCGATTTCTTGGCGACTCCATGCCGAGCCCATTTGGGGTTGGCGAATCGCTGCGGCGATACCCGTTCCAAGATTCTTCATCCGATCGGGGATATCGCCCTTGTAAACCACTCGGTAAACACCACCGGACGTGCCACGACCGCCCGTGCAGAAATACAGGGCCCCATCCGGACCGACGTCGATATCGGTGACGTTGAGCGGTTGGCCTTTCAGGAAGACTTCGCTGTCGGCGATGTAGCCGGCACCGCGCGGTTTGAGGCGGACATTGAGAATGCGTCCTTCGGACCAATCGGCGAGGAACATGGTGTTGTGGTAGCGGACCGGAAACATGTAGTGCTCATAGCAAACACCGCCGGTGGGACTGCCCCGACCCGTGTCCAACATCA
>JBBSJZ010000292.1:0-7688 GCA_038256795.1 Pirellulales bacterium
CCAAGAGGTCAGCCGCTGGCGAGTTGACCTTTGCTTGTTCAATCAAACACACTGAAATTGAAAAAATAACGATGGCCATTGATATCACTGAATCGTCCGCAATCGGCGAAATCAACAAGTACGATTTCCGTACCGAAACGCACGGCGTTTTCAAAGCTCAAAAAGGAATCAACGCTGACATCGTGGCCCAGATCTCCGCGATCAAGCAAGAGCCTCAGTGGATGCTCGATTTCCGGCTCCAGTCGCTGGAGATTTTTGAATCCAAGCCGATGCCCAAGTGGGGCGGAGCGATCGATCTCGATTTTCAAGACGTCTACTACTACCTCAAACCGACCAACGGCCAGGGCAAGACCTGGGATGACGTTCCCGAAGAGATCAAGAATACATTCGATCGGCTCGGCATCCCCGAAGCCGAGAAGAAGTTCCTCGCGGGCGTGAAGGCCCAGTTTGAAAGCGAAGTGGTCTACGGTTCGCTCAAAACAGAACTCGCCGACCAAGGGGTGTTATTCACGGATACGGATACTGCGGTGCGCGAGCATCCCGAGTTGTTACGCGAGTACTTTGGCAAAATCATTCCCCCCAGCGACAACAAGTTTGCCGCACTCAATAGTGCGGTCTGGTCGGGCGGTTCGTTCATCTACGTTCCGCCGGGCGTCCACATCGAGTTCCCGTTGCAAGCGTACTTCCGCATCAATGCCGAGAGCATGGGCCAGTTTGAGCGGACACTCATCATCGTCGACGAAGGTGCCAGCGTTCACTATGTCGAGGGCTGTACAGCACCGATGTACACCACCGAAAGTCTGCATAGTGCCGTGGTTGAAGTGATCGTCAAACGCAACGCCCGTTGCCGTTACACCACGATTCAAAACTGGGCCAATAACATTTACAACCTCGTCACCAAGCGCGCTTACGCCTACGGTGACGCGACGATGGAATGGGTCGACGGTAACCTCGGTAGCAAGTTGACCATGAAGTACCCAGCCGTCCACATGATGGAACCGGGAGCACGTGGCGAAATCCTTTCGATCGCGTTCTCGAGTGCGGGCCAGCACCAAGACGCAGGAGCCAAGCTTGTTCATGCCGCGCCGCACACCACCGGCCAAATTATCAGCAAGAGCATTTCCAAAAACGGTGGACGGAGCAGCTATCGAGGGCTCGTTCACGTCGCTCCGGGCGCCCATCACAGCAAGAACAATGTCGTTTGCGATGCCTTGATCTTGGATCCGCAAAGCCGCAGCGACACGTACCCCTACATCGAAGTTGCAGAACAGGATGTTCAAATTGGTCACGAGGCCAGTGTGTCACGAATCGGCGAAGAGCAAATGTTCTATCTGCTCAGCCGCGGGCTCACAGAGTCTGAAGCGAGCACGATGATCGTCAATGGTTTCATCGAGCCACTCGTCAAGGAGTTGCCAATGGAGTACGCGATCGAAATGAATCGACTCATCCAACTGCAAATGGAAGGCAGCGTGGGATAGGGGGGGAGCCGGGCAACAGGCCTGAGGCTTTAGGCGGCACTGGTGGTGTTGCCATGTTTCCATTCGTTTTCATCTTTCTTTGATTTACATGTCCACTGCAATCGCTCGATCGACTTTTGACGCCGCCGGATTCGAATCGTTTTTAGCTTCGCGGACGGAGCCCGCATGGTTGACGGAGCTACGTCGCGAGGCATGGCAGCATGCCGATGCGATGAGCTGGCCCGACCGCCGGCACGAAGAATGGATTCGCACGGACATTCGCACCTTTCAATTGAACAAGTATTCACTCACGACCGAGGCCGATAAGTCGACGGCGATTGCGAACCAATTGACCGCGGGCGTCGATCTCGCCGGGGCCGTGGAATGCGTCGACAGCCACGCCGTATCGGAGTCGCTCGATCCCGCTCTCGCCGCCAAGGGCGTGGTGTTTGGTAGTTTGGATCGAATCTGTTTGGAGCATCCAGATCTCGTTCGCAAATTTCTGTTCACCGGCTTCGATCCTGACTACGACAAGTTCGCGGCGTTGCATGCGGCGTTCTGGTCCGGTGGCCAGTTCCTCTACGTACCCCGAGGCATCGTGATCGATCGTCCCCTGCACATGGGATCGATGCTCTCGGACGGTGCGGCCGACACGGCTCACACGCTCGTGGTGCTTGACGAGGGTGCCGAAGCGACATTGCTTCACGAGGGCAACAGCGTGAGCACGGACGCGGCCGGATTGCACTTGGGCGCCGTGGAGTTGGTCCAGAAACCGGGATCGCACCTGCGATATGTGAACCTTCAAGAGTGGGGCCACAAGACTTACCACTTCGCGCACCAGAAGGCGACCGTCGGTCGAGACGCGACTCTCCAGTGGA
Source organism: Pirellulales bacterium (assembly GCA_038256795.1). Lineage (GTDB taxonomy): Bacteria > Planctomycetota > Planctomycetia > Pirellulales > Pirellulaceae > JBBSJZ01. The sequence continues at coordinate 2,336 of JBBSJZ010000292.1, forward strand.
CCATCGCGGCGATGGGTTCGCTAATGACCAAGGTCAATCAATCCGTGGACCTCGTCGGCGCTGGAGCTGATTGCCAGGTCAACGGGGTGATGTTCACGGAAGGTCGCCAACACTTGAACTACAACACGCTGCAGTATCACCGTGCGCCGAGTTGCCACAGCGATTTTTTGTACAAGGCTGCACAGCAGGACAAGAGCCGAACGGTGTGGCGTGGGATGATCAAGGTCGACAAGATCGCCCAGAAGACAGATGGCTACCAGCGGAACGATAACCTCGTCCTCTCCAATGCGTCTCGCGCCGATTCGATTCCGGGACTCGAGATTGAAGCGGATGACGTGCGGTGCACGCACGGCAGCACGACGGCCAAAGTTGACGAAGAACAAATTTTCTACGCGCGTTGTCGCGGCTTCACTCGTAAAGAAGCGACGCGGATGATTGTCAGTGGGTTCTTTCAGCAGATCTTTGATCGGATTACGATCGAGAGTGTTCGCGATGCGTTAGCCGCAGCCATCGCCCGACAAGTTCGCGAGTACGAATAGCCCGTGAGCCCGACTTACACGCGTTCGCCGCCTGATCACGTGCGGCGAAGTCCATTTCAAATTTCCAAATCGATTCCAGGAACCGTTTTCATGTCTACCGCCGAATCCGAACCCGTCCTTGAGGATAAAGTCCGTGAAGCATTGAAGCAGGTGATTGATCCGGAGCTCTACGTCAACATCGTGGATCTCGGCTTGGTTTATGTCGTCAATGTTGGTGAAGTCAAAGAGGATGGCCGGCATGATGTGGCAATCGAGATGACGCTCACCAGTCCGATGTGCCCGGCGGGCCCGCAATTGGTCGCCGGGACCAAGGGAGCCGCGGAGAGTTTGCCCGAGATCGACGTTGTTGACGTCAAGGTGGTGATGGACCCGCCCTGGTCACCTGATAAGATGACGGATGATGCTCGGGATCACCTCGGCATCTTTTAGTCACGACTCATTGATTCGTTCACCTTCATCTCAATCGGCGAATTAGCGGATGAAAGTTTTTGTAGCCGAGTTCATTTGCGGGGGCGGGCTTGCCAGTCATCCGGTCGATGAAATCCCGAGCGGGCTGAGACTCGAGGGTGCTTCGATGCTCTCGGCACTCGTCGCCGATCTCTCCCAGGTGTGTGAGACCGTGGTGCCACTCGATCGTCGGTTCGCGTCGGGGCTGAGCGAACTTGGACTCGAACCTCTTGCGCGGGGCACGTACCCATCCACCTCGCTCGTGACCGATCCGGAGAAGCCGGTTTGGCCCCAGTGGTTGGAAGGGGCTCGCGATTGCCAAGCGGCGATCGTCGTGGCTCCCGAACGCGACGGGATGTTGGCCAAGTCGGTCGCAATGTTGCGAGCCGGCGGCATCGACGTGATCGCGCCGAGCGGCGATTTTCTTCGTGTTGCCAGCGATAAATTACAAACCGCACGCACCCTACTCGCAGCCGGTATCTCACACCCGCAATACCTGGTCACGGGCGACATGCGCCACGCGAGCGAGATTTCCACGCACCGTTTGTTCGTCGTCAAGCCACGTGATGGTTGCGGGACCCAGAACATTCGGACCTTCTCCAATTATGCTGCTGCGGTCGCGGAATTGACCGACGATTCGATCATGCAGCCGTGGGTTCCAGGACGGGCGATTTCGATCTCGTTGATCGCCCACGGGCACGACCAAACTTTTTTGCCGGCGGTATCCCAGAACTTATGCAGCGAGACGTGCGAATACAACGGAGGCGACGGCCCGCTTGATGACGACATCCAGCGGCGAGCGACGGCACTGGCGTCACGAGCCATTGCCGCGATGCCGCCAACGGCACGGGGTTTCGTGGGCTTGGATCTGCTGATCGGCGATCGCCCGAGTGAAGATTGCGTGATCGAAATCAATCCGCGGTTGACGACATCCTACGTGGGTCTCCGGCGGATGATTCAAGGCAACTTGGCGGCTCGGCTCGTGGAACTCGAGTCCGGACCCGTGATTTGCCAAGTGCTCGCTGAATCCGTTCGCTGGTCGCCCGCTGGCGAAGTTTGGGTCGATAACGAGCGTGTCGGCTCAGCTTCATGATGAGTGTCATGGGGGTCGACATCGGCGGCGCCAACGTTAAATATGCGGGCGGGGATGGCCGCACGTTGGCACGTGAATTCCCGATGTGGCGGATGCCGGACAAGCTCGCGGGAACGCTCGCGGGGGACATCGCCGCTCTCGGATCACCACGCTCGCTCGCCATCACCATGACGGGCGAGCTCGCGGATTGCTTCATCGATCGCGAGGTGGGGGTCCAGCACATTGTCGATTCAGTCGAGCAAGCAGCGAAGCATCTCGGCATCGAAGACGTGTTGTACTACGCCGCCCGCCAAGGGTTTCTCGCCTCGGTCGAAACCCGGTCCAACATCGATCATGTCGCCGCATCGAACTGGCACGCGCTCGCTAGCTATGTCGGCAAGTCCATTGGCACGGACGCTTTACTCATTGACATCGGCTCGACGACGACGGATTTGATCCCCATCTCGACAGGGCAAATTGCGACGAGCGCGGTGACGGACCATGATCGACTTCGCGAGGGAACCTTGGTCTACGTCGGTTGCGAAAGGACGCCGGTTTGCGCGCTGGTCAGTTCCGTGACGGTGCGAGGCTACCGCGTCGCCGTGATGAACGAGTTGTTTGCCACGATCGATGACGCGAGACTTGTCATGGGAACGGCTCAGCCGTCGGCTGACTGCGGCACGGCGGATGGGCGCAGCCGCACGTCCGAGTTCGCAAAATCGCGATTGGCACGCATGGTCGGTTTGGATCGCCGTGGGTTCACGGACGACGACGCTGCGTGCGTCGCTGAGCAAGTGATCGACGCGGCCAAGTGTCGGATCAGCGAAGCGATGTGCCGAGTCGACCAAACACCGGGTCACTATATTCTTAGTGGTCACGGCGACGACTTGCTCATGCCACTCGATTCCGCCAACGTCATCCGCTTGTCGCAAGCCTGGGGCGCCGAAGTATCGCGTTGTGCACCAGCGTATGCCGTGGCGAAATTATTCTCCGGCGAGCTTCGCGTCTAGCGGACTTTGGCCATATCGCAAAGCCAGACGCGGTGCAAATAAAAAAACTCAGCCGATGAAACTTAATTCGATGCGCCGAATCATCAAGCTTGGTGGTAGCTTGTTGTCTCGCGAGGACCTTTGCGAAGCGTTGACGCAATGGCAGCGTGATCAATCGACGGCGCAAACACTTGTGGTTGTTGGTGGAGGCAAGCGGATCGACGCCATCCGATCGCGTGATCAGATGTCGCCGCGCGATAGCGAAATCGTTCACTGGGAATGCATCGAATTGCTCAGCGAGACGTTTCATCAGGTCGCGACTGTTTTCCCGAGTTGGGATCGGATCGAGACGGCGGCGGCACTCAGCGATCTGGACGCCGACGCTAATACCGCGACCGTGCACCTCGTGATGATTGCCGCGTTTTATAACCGATCCATCATCGAGACCTCACCGCTTGCGCGATCCGTGCCTCGTGACTGGACCACGACGAGTGATACGCTGGCTGCGGTGTTAGCGATCCAATGGGATGCTGACGAATTGGTGCTGCTCAAATCATGTGACGTCCCCGAGGCGAGTGACCATGACCTCGCTCGTCTTGGAATCGTCGACGAGGCTTTCCCGCGATACGCGAATCGGCTGCGACAACGACGGATCGAGGCGCTTCCACGAGCGATGCGTTAAGATACACATCCGCCCCCACCGTTCACCCCGCGACGAAACATGATCATGCCTCCAGCAGCGCGTCCCCCCGTGTCACTCGGTCTCGACTTTGGAACGGAGTCCGTTCGCGCGATCTTGGTGAATGCGGCGGGCTCGCAATTGGGTTTGGCATGCGTCGACTACGAGCATGGTCAAATCACCGATTACTTGCCGGGTGGAAGCGAGCGATTGCCGGATCGCTACGCGCTTCAATCGCCTCGCGACTGGATCGAGTCGGCCGCGGCGGCGACGCGGTTGGTGATGCGTGAGTCAGGTTTGGACGCGGAATCGGTCGTGGGTATCGGCGTCGACTTCACGAGTTGCACGATGTTGCCGACGAACCGCGAGGGCTTACCGCTTTGCGAACTCGAAGAGTTCAAGCACATCCCCTTGGCTTGGCCGAAGCTTTGGAAGCACCATGGAGCGCTAGCACAAACGGAGCAACTCAATCGGATTGCGAGACTGCGCGGCGAAGGATTTTTGCAACGCTATGGCGGTGCGATCGGGCTCGAATGGTTCTTTCCCAAGTTGCTCGAGACGATCGAGGGCGCGCCGGCTGTCGCTGCGGCGGCCGAGGTTTGGCTCGAAGCGGGTGATTGGTTCGTTTGGCAATTGGTCGGCGGCCCCGCCCAGCGACTCGTTCGCTCGACGTGCCAAGCTGGATACAAAGCGATGTGGTCAGCTGCGGATGGGTTTCCATCGCCAGCTTACTTCAGTGCCGTGCATCCGCTGCTAGCCGAGGCCGTCGCGAACCGTTTGCCCGGCGTCATGCGCGCCCCCGGCGAACTCGCGGGCGTTATCACCGCAGCGATGGCAGAGAAGTTTGATTTGTTCGTTGGTACACCGGTTTCGACGGCAATCATCGATGCGCACGCGGCGGTGCCCGGTGTCGGTGCGGCGGCAACGGGAACGCTCGTGATGGTGCTGGGCACGAGCAGCTGTCACATGCTCAACGCGACTTGCGGGGCGAACGTTCCGGGTGTCGCCGGCGTTGTCGAAGGCGGCATTCTGCCGGGCCTGTTCGGTTATGAAACGGGACAAGCCGCAGTCGGTGACGCGTTCGCGTGGCTCAAGCGTTTGCTCGGACTCGATTCGTTTGACGAGCTCGCCGAGAAGGCGATGAAATTGCCGCCGGGTGCCGAGGGCGTGCTGTGTCTGGACTGGATGAATGGCTGCCGGACGCCGCTCATGGATGGGAATTTACGAGGCCTGTTCTCGGGTCTCGGACTCAATCATGGTCCCGAGCATTTGTACTTGGCGCTGATGGAAGCGTCCGCATTCGGACTTCGCTGGATCGTGGAACTGCTCCGCGGTGGCGGCGTGCCGATTGAGCGATTCGTGGCGACGGGAGGACTACCGCATCACAACCGTGCGTTCGTCGAAGTCTACGCCGACGTCCTCGGCGCGGAGATCGAAATTCATCCATCACCCCAGGGGCCAGCGGTGGGTGCGGCAGTACTTGGAATGTTCGCGTCGGGCCCTAGGGCGAGTGGCTTCACTTCGATCGCAGACGCTGCCAAGGCGATGGCCAGTGTCCAAGACGGCAAACGTGATTTGATCCAGCCACGGTCCAGCCGATCCCGGGCTTATGACCAACTCTATCTCG
>JBBSJZ010000293.1:0-7688 GCA_038256795.1 Pirellulales bacterium
AGACGGACACAACCCGAATTGCAGTGGCACTCGGTTGGACCAATGCCAAGAAACTTGGTCCGTGCTTGATGTTCCCGGTCAGGCGGTTGGACGGCAGTGTGGCCTACACTCGCTTGAAACCAGACCACCCACGCCGCCGAGGGCACGATGGCAAGCCGATCAAGTATGAGTCACCGAAGGGTGTTCAACAGCAACCCTACTTCCCCGCCGGAATCGACGACGCGGTTCACCGCACGGACGTTGAGATCCTATTCACGGAAGGCGAGAAGAAAGCCATATGCTCGACAGCAAATGGATTTCCTTGCATCGGATTGACTGGCGTTCATGGTTGGAAGCAAAAAGACCACCATGCACTCGTTCCGGTGCTCAATCAACTCAAATGGGAAGGCAGACAAGTACGGATCGCGTTCGACAGTGACCTCGTTGACAACGACAAGGTGCTCGCCGCCGAGTCTCAACTTGCCGACTTGCTCACCAAGAACGGGGCGATTGTTCGCGTGGTCCGCATTCCTTGCGCTGGCGATGGGTCGAAACAGGGGGTCGATGACTTCATTGTCACCAATGGTGCAAAGGCGTTTCGCGAATTGCTCGACAACGCTGAGCATCCGAACCCGGTTGAATCGTCGGTTAGCAAGTCGCAGTTAAAAGACGAGGCACCCGAGGAAGTTGGTGATCTGTATTCCAAACTGCAATATCAAGACGATGTGCTCACGATGCGAAGCTGGCAGGGTGATTTCTACAAATACTATCGCGGACGATATGAGCTACTAACCCAAAACGACATCAAGAACGACCTCGTACGGTATTTGCAGCGGAACTACAGCGACATCAAAAGCGGGGACGTTGCCAACGTTTACATGAACGTTGCCGCTCACTGCGCGGTGCTTTCCTTGCGAACGCCGCCGTTGTGGCTCGATGGCGGTGATGAAGCTGCCAGGACTTGGGAAGCCGTAGACACGTTCGCAACCCGATCACACTTAATCAATCTGCGTCTACTGGTCGATCAACAGCCAGACGCCGTGGTCCCGTGCTCACCTCGCTACTTCAATTTCAACGCCGTCGACTACGAGTTTAATCCAGACGCACCGCGCCCCGCTCGCTGGTTAGAGTTTCTCAATCAACTCTGGCCGAATGAACCCGATTCGATACGGCTCTTGCGTCAGTGGATGGGATACAACCTCACGCAAGACACCCGTCAGCAAAAAATCCTGCTCATGGTCGGTCCCAAGCGATCAGGCAAAGGCACGGTTGCCAGGGTGCTTCGGTCAATCGTGGGCGAGCGGAATTGCTGTGCCCCAACGCTCGCTGGACTTGCCACGAATTTTGGGTTGTCACCGCTTTTGGGTAAGTCCACGGCAATCATCGGGGACGCACGTCTATCACGCCGCACGGACGTTGCAGCGACCACGGAAAGGTTGCTCTCAATCTCTGGTGAAGATGCGCAGACGATTGACCGTAAGCATCGGGATGCAGTCACCGCGCAATTGCCGACTCGGTTCACGATTATCTCGAATGAGCTACCACGGCTCGACGATGCGTCTGGTGCGCTGGCTGGACGATTGCTGATTCTAAGGCTGACTCAATCGTTCTTTGGCAAAGAGGACAAACGGCTATCCGACGACCTCTTGGCAGAACGGCAATCAATATTGCTCTGGGCAATCGGTGGCTGGCGAGACCTTCGCGATGCAGGCCGTTTTGCTCAACCACAGTCAGGTCAAGACCTCGTTGACCAGATGGAAGACCTTAGTTCACCAGTGAGTGAGTTTGTTCGCGAGCGATGCGTCTTGGACCCAAAAGAATCGACTTTGCGAGACCGTCTTTATGGCGAGTTTCGTCAGTGGTCGGAATCGTCAGGCGTCAATCAGATTCCACCGCTGAACGTCTTTTCTCGCGACATCGCCGCTGCGTTTCCGTCTCTGAGCCGATCCCGCCGAAGGGACGATCAAAGCGACACCATCCCTACCCAAAACGAGACCATCCCTACCCAAAACGGGCGTGACTCTCGCGTTGTCCGGTTCCACGGAATCAAAGTCGTGTGACTGGGTAGGGATGCAACTGAATTTGGGTAGGGATCGGGTAGGGATGTGGGTAGGGATCAAAACCGCGTTTCCCTTATAAGAAAAAACGCTCTGGGTAGGGATGGTAGGGATACTTTCAACAATCTCAGAAACTAGAAACAACAGTAAAAAAACAATCAAAAAAACAAGAGTTATAGGCGCAATGGAAAACATCCCTACCATCCCTACCCACCCTACCCACGCGGCAGCATGGTGGCTCGCTGAATCGGACTTGCCAACGGTTGAAATTGCACTCACCCCGGTGATTGAAGTTGCCATTGAAACCATCGTTGACGACCGCGTTCACCATCAAACCGACGACGCCCCGAGCGGGTTCATGTGTCCGCAATGCCGAGGCAGAAATCTTGCCGACGACGAACACGGGTTGATGTGCGTCGATTGCGAATCGCTCTCGTTCGTGCTCGATGATGACTCGCTTGTCCGCGTTGACGACACCGATCTACTCGACTGCGATTTCGTGGACCCCAGCGAGGTGCCAGCGTGCTCATGCGGTCGGTTCTGCGATATCGAATCAGCGGCAGGTGACTGGCATTGCTCACGATGCGAGCCAGGTATGGAAGAACGGAAGGTCCGCACATCGGTGCTACTCGCCCGTGTTCGGATATTGAGCCAATGACCGCACCGATATGTCCATCGTGCACCAGTGGCACCGCGCTGGTTTACTGCACCAGGCGGGCGGCTCGTTATATCGTTCGATACAGGCGATGCAGCGAGTGTTCGGCGACACAGAAAACTATTGCGGCTATTCCCTTGGCATCTAGTACGGACTTCGTTCATCCCGTCGATGAGGTTGCGATAATTGGACCAGAGGCACGAACAACACACTCGCAAAGGTGAAAAAAATGATTGAAGCAGTTTTGGAACGCATCCGAGGCAGACGACGAGAAGCAGCTCGTTCAATCACGCAGCAGTATTGGGAAATGGTTTCCGCTCTTGCCGCTGGGGACGAGATTGACATCGACTTTCTTGGCGAGGTGCTTGAGTCGCTTGGCAAAACCGAGTCGCACTTGTCAGCCGATGTTGAAAAGATTCAGGAACGGACACCGTACCAAAGCGAGTTGGCGAGACTTCGAGCGGTTCAATCGACGATCCCGAAGTTAAGAGCCGCCAAGGACCGAGCCGCCGCCGAACTGGATGCAGCCTACCAGCGTTTGCAGCCATTGGTTGCTGAGACTCACGCAGCGTTGACCGCCGCCGAAAACGAGGTTTCCCGTATCGGCTGGCTTGAGGATCGCTTGGTTGAGACGGCAGCCGACCCCACCTTGGCCGAGAGACGCACGACGTTGACTGTACAACGTCGTGAGATCGGCGAGCAGTTGAGACCGCTTGCCGATAGCCAGCGTCTCACAGAGCAGTACGTGAGAGCCTACGGCGATGCAATTGATAAGTTTGAGCGTCAACGTCGTGAGGCTGGTTCATACGATGTTGTGGAACGCACCCGAATCAACCGGGAACTGAATCAACAAAAGCTTAATTTCGCATCGGCGGAAAAGCGACTTCACGAGATCAATGCTGAGATTCGAGAACACTCGGCACAGGTTAGCGACATCGACTCACAACTCGAGTCACTGCGAATGGAAATGATCAACTCATGATTACCTTACGCCCATTGAAGGCACGCATTGCCACCGCTGATCACGACATTGTTGAGCGTGGTTCCATCGAGATCATTAGCACGCAGTCTGGACCAGGCATCCTAATCATTGGGCGGCTGGTCAATCTTGCCATTGAGGAAGGTCGCTTAGTTGGCGACATCGAGTTCACGGGACAGTATGCCGAAGCATCCATCGAGTTGTATCAGAGCAATGAGCGAGAACCGATGTTGACGATCGGCAGGTTCGGTTGCTGCTTGACCTACTAATTCATGGCACCTCATCGGGTCTGGCGGTTACCACCTTTTCTGTCAGCCCGATGGGGATGCCTTTCAAAATTGCAATCGAGATCACCGTTGACTGAAAAACAAATCCAGCGAGCCAAAGATGCTGAGCGTGAACGGAATCTCGATGCACTCGCCAAGCAGTTGGCTGCGACCATTGCACAACCAGGCAAGCCGACTACCGGCACACTGATGCCTCGCCAAAAGATGCTCAGTCGTATCCTGGGCTGGGACGGGTATTGATAATGGCTTGGGGGCCGGGTGCGGTTGCGTGTAGAGCACGTGGCACACCCGTGCCCCCTAAGTCGAGGTACTTTTTTGCATTTGCCATTTTTGGTGCGGTTGGAATAGTCGCAGTTTTGTTCAAAAAAGTTAGTTAGGCGGCCCGGAATTGCTGACGGGGTTGGGGCACCGAATGAAGTTGCGAGGCGAGTTGCGGATGATCGAACGAGCTTTGAACCAGGGCTGGGACGTTGCACCCGATCAGCAACGGAAGTCGATCGAGCTTGCGATTGATACGCTCGGCATCCCGGCATCGACCCAGCGAGAACGTCAAGCCGCTGTGCGTGTACTCGTGGCGTTGATTCGACACGACGGCTCAACCGATGCCGAGATCCGCAAACGAGCACAGGATGCACTTCGCAAATACTCACAGGGCGATTCAGCGAATGAGCGATGACCCATGCTCGTACTTGCCGACCGAGGCCGAGATCGCCGATCACTGCTTGGCGTTCCAGGCGTCCTGGTCCAGCGACGAACGCCGTAGACGCATGGTGGCACGAACACACGTCAGGCTTGCGTTCGATGCCGCTGAGGTTGAGCGGGCTGCACGAGAGGCGATGGAACTGCGATTGACCCAGGCGAGGGAATCGTTGGCGGGATAGGTCGCATCCTCGCACGCGGGCGCGAGGTGAGAGTGGCGTCCATTTTAGAACCCTTGGGTTCTATTTCGTCGCATCCTCGCACGCGACCACGAGGTGAGAGGGGGGTAGAAGTCCGATTTATACCCTTCTCTGAGTCGCTGCCTACACGGAAGAACGCTTTGGATTTAAGCGGTCCTATGCGTATCGCCTAATTGACGCGGCAGGTGTACAAGAAGGTGAACAATTTGTCGCCCATGGGCGACAAATTGAAACCGAGTCGCAAGCTCGCACGGGGGCGCGAGGTCAGAGATCAGTTCGCGAAGCTCAAACACACTCATGGATGTCGCAAGCTCGCACGGGGGCGCGAGGTGAGAGTCGTTTATCCGGCAAAAAATTGCCGGATAAACCAGTCGTGCCGAGCAGAGGATCCCGCGGTCACTGCGACATGGTACAATTTTTTGTACCGCTGATTTAGATTTGTCGTGCCGATCACCGAATCCCACGGTCACTGCGACGGCACCCTCACGGCACCCGGCGATTCACGGCACTGGCGAGACGGTTTGCGAGAGGGCTGGTCAGGCAAGCATTGTCGCGACATATCGCCAGCTAACGAGATAGGCCGGGTGTCACTGACACCTGCTAAGCCGGATTTTGGAAGATTATTGAGGGTTGCGAAAACAAGAAACGCCGTAAAAAGCGTGGTTTTCGTTGTGGCTAATGGTGCTCTTTTCGCCGTGTGAAAGCAGCGCTCTAACCAACTGAGCTAATCGCCCGAGTGAGGACCCGGTTCAGTGTTTCGTGAACCGTTGCTAGAAGACTAGCTCGGCGCTGCTGAGACAACAAGATGCGAGGATCTTTTGATCAGCGACTCGAAACGGGTCACAAGGCAGACCGTTGTTGGCCGGTGTGCCTTGTGACGCCGAGGGAAAATATCGCCTAGGCGGGCGGAGTGAATTTTGGCGCGGAGGGCGATGAGGATTCATCGTCATCTTCTGCCTTGGATGACTGCTTCTGTTCGTCGACGGTGAGCACTCGCTTCGCTTCGTACTCGGCCATTCGGAACTGCTGCTGCACATCGTTGAGTCCGCGACGGAACTCTCGGTAGCTACCGCCCAGGCTGCGGGCGACTTCCGGTAGTTTTCCGCCGAAAAGCACGATCGCTAGCACACCGATCACCATCAGCTCGGGGGGGCCCATGCCAAACATGTTGCTACCCCTTCACTTCTTCATCGTCATCGGTCGACTCAGCCATTCCCCGCTTGAACTCATTGGCGCTCTTGCCAAGATTTCGCATCAGACCCGGTAGTTTTTGGCCGCCAAACATGAGCAGCGCTAAAAACAACACGATTAGCATCTCGGGCATGCCGGGAAACCCAATCGCCAAAAATAGACTCGTTACATTCAACATGCTTACGCTCTCGCAAAAGAGGCTCTTCAGTGGAGCACCCTGACGCACTTCCGGCGAAAGCGGGTAGGTCGATCGACGGTTTGCACCGCACAATCACCTCCTGGACCGATGTGACGGGCAGTGGGTGTGCGGCGAAGTGTTCACCGCAATCGTCTATTTTATTGCAGGTTCGGCTGGAGTCAAAGGCAATTGGGGAAGTGGAGCGAGGAGATCTTGGAAATGAAGGATCGGGCCTGCCCTTCAAGGTAGGGGGTCGCGAGAGATGGGGAATTGGGATTTTTCGGGGGATCGAATAGGATGCCTTTCTCGCGTTCGGTTCTCTCAGTGGTTGTTCTTGCGGCATGTTCTCAGATCTTTGGCCGATCGTTTCGCGAGTTCTCGGCGTTTTCTTGGTGATGGCGATTGGTGCGTTTTGTCGCAAACGAACCTGGCTGACGCGCGAGGCCGATCGATCGCTGGCGAATTTGACAGCCAATGTGCTGCTCCCGGCCCTGTTCATGGACCGAATTCTGGCGCGAGACCAGTTGGATTCGCTGCTGTTGGCCTGGGTGCCGCCCGTGGTCGGCTTCCTCAGCACCGCCGCGGGGTTCCTTCTGGCCTGGGCTTTCGCGCGGTGGGCGGGTCATTTTGTGGGATTGGTAACCGATGCCCAGCAGCGATCGTTCGCCATTTGTGCCGGAATCTGCAATTACGGCTACATCCCGCTGCCGCTCGCCGAGCATTTTTATCCCGCCGCGGTCGTGGACTTGATTCTGCACAATGTCGGCGTCGACTTGGCACTCTGGAGCGTCGGGTTGGCAATTATCAGTGGATCAGCGGGTGGTGGTTGGCGACGCGCCCTGCTCAGTCCCCCAGTGGTTGCCGTCGTCGTCGCAGTGGCGATCCAGCAATTGGGAATGGCACCGTCGATTCCTGGCCCGATTTTGCAGGCTGTAGCAGCGATGGGTGATTGCAGCATTCCGCTCGGACTTCTGCTCAGCGGTGCGATCATCGTCGACTACTTCCGCGAAGCCGATTGGCGGGGTGCGTATCGCGCCATCGCCGCCTCCATTCTGCTCCGGCAAGCGATCTTCCCAGCTTTGATGTTGGCGGCAACCGCCGCTTGGATCACCGACGTCGAAATGCGCCAGGTGATGATCTTGCAGGCCGCGATGCCTGCCGCAGTCTTTCCCATTGTGATGGTGCGGCTCTATGAACGAGACACGGCCACGGCACTTCGTGTCGTGCTTTCGACATCAGTCGCCGGCGTGGTGCTGATCCCCATCTGGATGGCGGTGGGGAAGATGGTGGTCGGTGCTGAGTAAGCCTTCGCTCCAACTACTTGTCGACTTGAGCGAGTTGGACGAAGCTAGCGGACTTCAATTCCAGCACCGAACAAACACCGAGTGGCCCACGCATGAGCGATATTCACGAGCAATACGACGACGTCGAAAAATTGATCGACGACGAGAAGTTTACCGAGG
>JBBSJZ010000294.1:0-7676 GCA_038256795.1 Pirellulales bacterium
AAAGGCACCCCACCGTGCTTGGGAACCTGACGAACGCAACAAAGCGATCTTCCAAGACAAAACGTTTCCCGAACCTGACACCTTGTGGGATGACTATGCGACACGCCCAGCGGCGCTTCCCGAGAATGAGCAAACCGTTGCACGTGATTTGACGCGTCGAGATTTGAAGCTCGATCCGCCCGCGGGCTTGAATGGACGCGAGTTGGCCGAGTGGAATAACGTCAAACCGATGGAACTTAGCGTCGATGGCAAGACGCTCGCCGGCAAAGAGCTCGTCAAATGGAAGTACCAACGTTACATGCAAGACTACCTCGCTTGCGTGCAAGGCGTGGACGATGGCGTCGGCAAGGTGCTCGACTATCTCGACGAATCCGGCTTGGCCGAAAACACGATCGTGATGTACTCAGCCGACAATGGTTGGTACCTCGGCGACCTCGGCTTGTATGACAAGCGATTCATGTACGAACCCGGCTTGCGAGTGCCGCTGTTGGCTCGAGGCCCAGGCATCAAATCGGGCAGCACACCGGCGGAATTTGTCGCCAACATTGATCTGGCCCCGACCTTTCTTGATCTCGCTGGGCTGCCAGCGCCCGAATCGATGCAGGGCCGATCGCTGGCTCCCCTATTGCGAGGTGAATCACCGAGCGATTGGCGTGAAACGGTTTACTATCGCTATTACCATGACCCCGGACATCACAACACCGCGGCGCACTATGGAGTGAGAACGAAAACGCATAAGTTGATTCACTACTGGAAGAAAGATGCTTATGAGATGTTTGACCTCGTGAGCGATCCGGCTGAACAACACAACCTGCTTGCCTCAACCGGCGACGCGAGCAAGCCCGAAATTGCGGCCAAGTTCAACGAACTCAAAACGGAAATAGCGAGGCTGCAACGAGAGTTCAAGGACGATGGCCAGTATGCGGACCCGGCGACGTGGCCCAAAGGCGGTGCGGACGGACCCTTCGACGCCTACAAGCCTTCGGGAACAAAATCGGTCAGCGAAGCGATGCGATTGGCAAGCGACCGCTAGTACGCCTTGGAAAAGATCGCCATCTTTTCGGCCGGTCGCCCGGTGGCAAAGCAGATTCCCGGCGTGTCGTTGTTGTCGCGTGGGATGCAGCGAATGGTGACTTTCAGCTCTTTGAGCAAGGGTTGCAGGGAGTCTTCGTCGGCGAAATGACACATCGCGAATCCGCCGTGAATTTCCGAGGAATCCTCGGTCGTGCTGGCGAAGAACTTTCGGAATTCGGCCTCGCCCGTGATCGTGACCGTATTGGCTCGTCGCATTTCGAGGGCCCGTTCGTACAACTCCGACTGCATTTTTGTCAGCATATCGCCGATGGATGCAACCAATTGGCTTCGAGACATCGATTCGCTCTTGCCGCCGGTCCTGAGGCTGACGAACGCGGCATCCTTTTCGATATCCTTGGGGCCCACTTCGATGCGGATCGGAACGCCTCGCTTAACGTGATGCCATTTCTTGTCGCCACCACGAACATCACGATCATCCATCTCGACGCGAACGGCGGCACCCGCGTATTGTTGGGCCTGCAATTCAGCACGCAATGATTCCGCGTAGCGGATCACGTCCGCACGTTGCTGCTCATCACGGTAGATTGGCAAGATGACGACTTGAGCGGGCGCCAATCGCGGCGGCAACACGAATCCGTCATCGTCGCTGTGCGTCATGATCAGGGCGCCGATCAATCGAGTCGACACACCCCAACTGGTGGTCCAAGCGAACTCGATGTCACCGCTTTGGGATTGGAACTTGATCTCTTGAGCCTTGGAAAAGTTTTGACCAAGGAAGTGGCTTGTTCCGGCTTGCAAGGCTTTGTGATCTTGCATCATCGCTTCGATCGATAAGGTTTCGACGGCGCCGGGGAACCGTTCTAGCGGTGTCTTGCTGCCAACGATCACGGGCATCGCCATCCAGTTCTCAGCAAACTCGGCGTAGACACCGATCATGCGATTCGTTTCTTCGATCGCTTCGTCGGCGGTGGCGTGAACGGTGTGTCCTTCTTGCCACAAGAATTCAGCGGTGCGCAAGAACATGCGTGTTCGCATTTCCCATCGCATCACGTTGGCCCACTGGTTGATCAGAATGGGAAGGTCACGATAGCTTTGAACCCACTTGGCATATGTCGCACCGATGATCGTCTCGCTCGTCGGCCGGATGATGAGCGGTTCCTCGAGCGGTCCGGCGGGTCGCAGCCCACCTTTACCGTCGGGTTCAAGCCGATGGTGCGTAACGACGGCACATTCCTTAGCGAAGCCCTCGACGTGCTGGGCTTCCTTTTCGAGAAAACTCATCGGAATCAAGAGTGGGAAGTATGCGTTTTGGTGGCCGGTGGCCTTGAACATGTCGTCCAACGCACGCTGCATATTTTCCCAGAGTCGGTAACCCCAAGGCTTGATCACCATGCAGCCGCGAACCGGCGAGTTCTCGGCCAAGTCAGCACCCCGAATGACCTGCTGGTACCACTCCGCGTAATCTTCCTGGCGTGTGGGTGAGATCGCTGTCTTGGCGGCTTTGTTCATCGGGTCGAGGTCGTACTTGCTGGGTGACAATTGGGAGCATGGGGACGGGTGTCCCGAGCCATCGATAGCGACACATTGTGCGTCGCGAAAGTCAAACAGCCAAGAGCCATACCGAGCGATCTAGCGACGCAGGTTGAGTAGCTCATCCAGCAATTGCTGGCTCGTCGTGATCACGCGACTATTGCCTCGGTACTGGGTGCTGGCGAGGACGAGCGTGATGAGGTCTTTGCCAATGTCGGTATTGCTCAGTTCCAGAGCACCGCCAATGACACCGCCAATCCCGTTTTCGCCCGGTGATCCCTGGACGGGTAATCCAGTATTGATGCCCTGGGAATAAAGGTTAAGACCCTTGGACTCGAGACCGACGGGGTTGGCAAACCGCGCGAGTTGCAATTGCCCGAGGCTGCGGGTGATCCCGTTGCTAAACACGCCGCGAATTCCACCGTCTTCGCCAACGATGTATGAATTGAGTACACCGGGTTCGCTACCGTCTTGTCGCGTCGCCGCAAGTGATGCTTCTTGAGTGGCAAGACCCGAGACGGCGGTGAAGTCGATATTGAATTGCAACGGGGTAACACTGGGAAGGTCGTGTCGATTGATCGCAATTTTGTCACTCGTCGCGTTGACGAAGTTCCCGTTTCCATCGAACCTGAGCAGCCCCGTTCCGACGGAAATGTCGGACCCCGAGAGATTTTGGTTGTCAGGACTATCGGCGTACCAGCGGTACACCGTTTCGGTATCCGATCTCGCCTCGAGCGTCGCAGTCACTCGCACGTTGATCGGTACGCCGAGTGAGTCATAAACAATAAAGTCGCTGGCCGCGCTTTGACCGACGGCCTCTTGGCGAACGCCGAACGCCAAGTTCGGTGATGACACCTGGCCGAGGGTATCCGTCATTTTGAATGCAGAAAGGTCGATCTCGAGTGCATTGAGCGTGCCGGTATTGCTCACGAATCTCAGGGCACCATCGACGATGTAACCACCAGGAACGAGCTTGCCCGTTTCGCCGGGGATCTTATTGTCCGAGGCGGGGATCGGGTTTTGCGAGTCGACTTGAACTGATTGAATTCCGGACGCAGCCTCGATGAAGTCGATCAGGTCCTGGACGGTGCTACTGGCATTGATCGTGAAATCTTGCTGGCCCAGGGCACGTCCACCCTTGCGACCGTCATAGCTCAGCGTTCCTTCTTTAAATAATTGGCTATAGGTCGCGCCTTCGCGTTTCACGACGTCGGTGAGCAGCGTGCCACTATTGATGCTCGGACCATTAAAATCGAGCAGTTTATTATTGGGTTGGGTGAGATCCGCTATCTCATTGTCGGACTTGGCGTCCGTGAACGTTTGGCCGGGCGGGATGCTATCGACCAAGTAGAAATTGTTTTGGTCACCGGCCAGGTTACGATACACGCGGACTTCGTCGTACGCGGGGAAACCGCCAGCGACGGGCGGCAATGGAGGCGTTGGTAGATTCGAGAGTGTCGCGCGCCCGTTAACAATACTCTGCGGACCGATCAACACGCTCTGACGGCTTTCGGGTTCGCCATTCTTAAAGTACGTGACCATGTAGGTGTAATTACCGGTCAACGTCGTCGTATCGAGCGCGTTTGCGGTGAGTGGCGTTGAGCCATCATCCGTGAACGTTCCACCCGAAACGGCCGAGCCGAGCAAGAAGAAGTCGGACCCGTTCGCCGCAGTACGATAGACATTGACGTCCGGAAACTCGCCCGTCGTCGGATCGCCCGGAAGATTGCTGAGATCGACCCGTCCATTGGCGCCGACCGTGGCGCTGATCGCCCCGCTCGGAACGGTTTCGTTGCCTGAAGTATCGACAAACATCACTCGATATTGGTAGGTGCCTGCGGCGAGAGCTCCGGCGCCAGCGTTGTTGACGGTGACGGCGGTCGCATCTGCGAACGGTGCCGATCCGATACCGATACCGCTCGCGTCAGGACGCGGTACTCTGGCATCACCCAGGACGCTGCTCTCGATGACTTGACCGACGGTCGCCACGTCACCAATGGGCGTGAGCGTACCCTCAAAGTTCACATTCTCCGTCGCCTTGGCGACACTCTCCGTTCCCAATGGCACCTTCAAGGGGACCAGCCGTGTCTCTTGCAATCGAAACTGGTCATCGACGCCGTAGCCCAATAGTCGCTGGCCCGTCGAGTTGACGAGCTCGGCATCCGCATTGAGTTTGAAGATCCCGTTGCGCGTATAGAGTCGCTCACCCGAGTTGCCCTGGACGATGAAGAATCCGTCACCCTGGATCGCGAGATCCGACGGACTGCTACTAATCTCGATGGTGCCCTGGTTATGATTCGCTTGAATCTCGGCGACCTGCACACCGAGACCCGTTTGACGAGGGTTAATACCGCCGTTGTCGGCTGTTGGCGAAGAACCGAGCGACAGTGTTTGCAGAAACTGGTTCGCAAAAACAGTTCGCGAGCTCTTGAAGCCAACGGTTTGCGAGTTGGCAAGGTTGTTGCCAATCACGTCAATTTGCGCTTCGGCGGCGCTCAGACCCGTGAGCGCGGTGGTTAGAGCGGAGGCGAGTCCCATCAGCGGTGTTCCCGTTTGAGCAAAGCGTTGCGGCGGAGGATGGGCGAACCGCCTTCACCAGCGCCGACGCAGCTATCGCTTGCGGACTACCGAGAAGCTAAAGTTTACCCATTCACGATTTCGCGTATATTCTTTACTTCCATCGTCTTTCCACCGACGTGAACTTTGACACTTCGGGAATTTGTGTCGGCATTTGTTTCCACGGTCACGCTATCCACTTTGCCGTCGATCTCGGTCGAGTCCGTTGCCAGGCCTTTCACGTTGCGGCCGATCAACCCGCTGGCCGTGACAAGTTCCTGGTTATTGGAGAGCGTGCTGAGGGTCGAGGTGAGCGTGTCGGTCGCGCTAATTTGTCGAATCTCACCGATCTGTTGAACCATCGCCGCGTTGTCCATCGGATTGAGCGGGTCTTGGTTTTGCAGCTCGTTGATGAGCAGCTTCAAGAAGCCTTCCGTGCCGAGATCGTTGTAAGGATCCTTGCTCGTGGACTTACCGGCTTGTTGGGATGCCGTGAAACTGGTGGTGGAGGTTTGAGCGACGGAGGACATGGTTCGCTGCCTATGGAGAAACCGGTCAAATGATCGAATGCTGCCGACGGTTGTAGCCAGATTCGCCGCCGTAAAGCGATACCAAGGTGATCGCGTTCAGATTCGGATGTCGACGCCGGCGGATGTGATCATCGCCGACGGGGGCGTCGTCGCGAGCGGCACGATGGCTCGTGAAACCGGACGTTTGAGGTTTGCCGGCTCAGCATCCCATGCACCGTCCGCCCCGTAGCGCTGCTCATCATCACGCGAATGCTGATGAGACGAATCTCGCGAGTTGCTAAACAGCTTCTCGTCCGTCTCGACCTCGATGCTTTCCACCTGCATCCCTTGAGCTTCAAGTCGAGACCGCAGTTCAGGCAATTGGTCACGCAGCAGTTGGCTCGCGGCTTCGGTTTCCGCGACCACTCTCGCGTTCACCTTGCGGCCTTGGATTTGCATCTCCACGCGGACGCTGCCGAGTTCTGCGGGGGCGAGACGTAAACGGATCGTTCCTCCGTCGACACCCAGATGCTGGAACGCCTTGCTCACCCGTTGGACGAGTTTCGCGCGAGTCACGGCGTCGCTTGCGGAGTTTGATTGGGACGAATTCGACTTGGAAGCCGCATCACCTCGCTGCGCCGCATTAGCTACGGGCGGGAGTGAGGCGTTGAAATTGCCGGACGTGCTACCGCTCGATGATGGACCCGCCGCGGACGTCGTCGCTGCCGAGCGGCTCGCGACTTGCCCCGCCGCAGCGACGGCGGTCGTCCCGGCCGAGGCGGCTGAGGCGGCCGAATTCGGTGTCGTAGCTACCGCCACTTCCGTCGCGACGCTCGCGGTCACGGGTGCGGACGCGGCGGCGTCGGCCGGCGCTTCGCTGCGCGCCGGTTCGAGGTTCGCGTCGCTCACCTTGAGTGCTGCGGCGGGAGTTTCGCCAGCGTCCACGCTACCGCGATGGCGGTTTCCCCGGCGACCTGGCCGGCCCGTGTCGCTATCATCGTTGCTCGGTTCATCCGCCGCCGCCGCCCGGGCCACGTCGACGCTCGCATCCGCCGGTTCCTCCTCAAGTTTAACCGCAGGTTTTTCGGTTGCCCCCGAGACTTCCGGGGTGGTGGTTCGAGTCGACTTGGCTGCGGCGACGGTCACGTCAGTTGCGTCGTCTGAGTCCCGCTGAGTCGAACTGGAAAGCGCCGGGGCGCGAGTGTCGGCTGAGCCGCTTGACGCGATGGCAGCTGCAGTCGCGGTCTCGGCTGGCTGGGCTAGATCGGCCACAGCATCGTTGCTGGGCGGTTGGGACCGATCCGAGTTCGCTGGCTTATCAACGGCGGAGGCAAGCGATTGCTCGCTGGTAATCCGTGGTTCAGAAGGTCTTTCGACGTTGTTTTGGACCCTGGGCTGCTCGCTCGCGGTGATGGCGAGCAACGCAGCATCTCGCGAGGTGCTCGACGCGTCATCGGTTGCACCCGAATCGAGTTGCTCGTCGGTCGCCGTTTCCCTGGACGACTCTGGAGCGAGGACGGGTGGACTCGTCGGCGGTGAAGAAGGTAGTGCGATCGACAGCGACATCTGCGCAAAAACCTGCGCAAAAACGTCGACGAGTCCCGACGAGTCGGACGAGAATTGCATCCCGGATGCGGCTCGTTTTGCGAATGTACCAGCGTTGAAGGCTGACGCATCGCCAGCCCGCCTAGCTACAGTGCCGGTGCTTATCCGTTCGGTATCGTTCACGTTGTTCGCTCCCCCCCGAAAGCTCTTGTTGGGGGGCGACACACTCGCGTGAACGGCTACGGTTGACCGCCACCCTCGCCGCTGGAATCGAGAGGTTCACCTCCGGCCCCAATTCGACTGAGTATTTCGAAAAGTTTGTCCGCTTCTTCAGCGGTAACAAACTCCCCCAAGATATCTTTTCGTTTATCTGAGGGCATGCCTTGAATGATATTGACGACCTCATCAATTCTTTTATCGTCATAGATTCTCAGCAATTGGTCTTTAGCCTGGGCCGCATCGAGTGTCTGCAGCGTCCGGATGACCTGTTTCACGCCTTCT
>JBBSJZ010000295.1:0-7649 GCA_038256795.1 Pirellulales bacterium
CTAACTTCAATGAGCGCCGCGGCCAACCCGTCAACATCTCTCTCGTCGACCAGGATCTGTTCGACGATCACGGGGATTTCGACATGCCTCGTCGTGACAACCGGTTTTCCACAAGCCATGGCTTCGATGATCACCGTCGGGAATCCTTCGGCGCCGCCGAATTGATCGAAATGGCTAGGCAAGCAAAATACGTCGCACGCGTGGTACACCGACCGCAGTGCCGTACCCGATAGTCCGTTGAAGAAGGCCACTTGGTTCTCGATCCCAAGCTCAGCAGCCATCGATTTGACATCAACGCTATCGACGCTGTCACGCCCCGTGCCAACGACCCATAGCTCGAACTCGGAACGGTCGATCTGTTTGATCGCTTCCAATAAAACGCGATGCCCTTTTTTCTCCGCAAAGTATCCGACCACCAAAACAACGAATTTCTCGGCGGGCTGGTATTGTTCCAAATCGATCGACAAACGCACGACCTCGATCTGCGACGCATCAATTCCGAATCGTTGTTGTAATTGATCGCGGTTGTAGTGGGTGACGGTCGTGATCCGGTCACAGTGCTTCACGGCATGTGCAAAAAGGGCCGGATTCGGGTTTTCATAAATCTCGTAGGCGTGAATCGTGCAGACCAACGGTAGGTTCGTCCATCGCTTGCAAAAGTACCCGATAAAGAGTTTGCGGTCACCGAATGTCGAGTAGATCAAATCGATGTCCTTCATCTGCCGCGAAAAAGTCACTGCCAGGGCGAAATCGACAAGCGCATGGAACCGCATCGCTTCTCGAAAGAGTGTGACGTATCGTTTCGGTGCTTTGACCAAAGCTATGACTTGCGCGAGCGTGATCGAGAGGGCGGTCCAGGGAAACATTTTCCATGAACTGCGGGGACCGTAGAGTCCCGTCGCGATCTTGGTTGGAAAGACGCTAATCGAAGCACCGGCACTTTCAAGAAACGACAGCTCTCGATGAACAAAATGCTCAAAGCCGTGCTTGAGAGATGCGATGACGGCCAGGTGCATCGTGGAATCGTTGGTGGGGACAGAGTTCGTCATGCGTTTTCGCTATCGCACCTCGATCACATCGGTGGGGTAGTCTGCAATCGGCTTAGGCGACGTCTTCAGATACGACACGATCGTCCTGTACGTGCTGATGCTACGAACCGCGACGGAGAGCATTGCCCGGCGAACGCCGCGTTTTTTGATCACGATTGCGCCGAACAAACCGATCGCCGAGAGCACGACAATCCAAAGAGCGCCAAAGTAGATCGCGACCGGGATTGAGATTGCAAACAGCACGAAAGTGAGCGAAAACGAAAGGATATAAGGAATCGTGTCCAGGACGTATTGGGCTCCGCCACCGTACTCGGAGCTGTAACGAATGACGGCGCCGTAATCGTACATCTTAGTGCGACTGCGTCGCAGAATCTCGTGAAACGTATCTCGCTTCTCGGTGTATTTGACGGCCATTCGCGACGGGATTTTCACAAGTTTGAAGCCGGCGTTGCGCAGACGCAAACACAATTCGTGGTCCTCGGCGGTGGGCAAATGCGGGTTCACCGTGCCCGCTTTCTCCAAAGCCGCCCGACGATACAGAGCGATGCCGCCGAGTGTCTTACCTTCGACAAACGGCTTTGAAAGATCCTGGTGGAATACATTTGTCCTACCTCCAACGCGAACGTCTTCGGGTGTGACGTACTCTTCGTCGAGAACTCCCGCGATCGCGCCGTACTGCGGGTGCTCGTCCATGAACGCAATTGCCTCGGCGAGCCAATCCTTCTCGATTTCGGCGTCACCGTCGAGAAATAAGATGTATTCCCCGTGCGAATATCGGTATCCGGTGTACCGACCGGCAGCAACACAGAGCGGCCATTCGCGGCGAAGTTGCAAAATGCGGATTGGGAATTCGCTTGCAATTTCGACGCTGCGGTCAGTCGACGCCGAGTCGACAAAGATGACCTCGACGCCGGCCAGCAGCGATTCAGCAGCCAATGCCGATCCGATCGACTTCGCAATGAATTGCTCTTCGTTGCGGCCAATGATGACGACCGTCAATTTGGGCGGGCGGGAAAGTGTTTCCTCGATGGTTGTTTCCAATATTGCTGATTGCATAAACGATTTAGCTCCGCGTCGGCAATTGTAGTTCGCTTCGGTGTATTTCCAAGTACCCAAGTACAGAGGCAATTGGGTATTTTCCATTGACGATGAAGGACTATTATATGCGAGTCCAATCCAGGAATTGTCATGGCCAATATGAATCGACCGACCCACCCGACACGCGTCTTGATGCTTCTCGAAAACGCAGGAATCCCTGAAGACCATCGTGTCGTGCGTGAGGCCGAGGCGTTGATGAAGGTTGGCTTGACTGTGACGATCATTTGCCCAACTTGTGGGCCACAAAAATGGAGTGAAACTGTCAGGGGTATCCAGGTCTACCGATTTCCCGCCTCGTTCTCGCCTCAAGGGTTTCTCGGCTATCTCTGGGAATACGGCTACAGCACGGCGATGTTCTTCTTGATCTCAACGTACGTGTTTCTCCGCCGCGGTTTCGATGTCGTCCACGTCCACACACCGCCAGACCTGACGGCTGTCGTTGCCATTTGCTTTCAGTGTTTCGGAAAGAAGTTCGTTTTTGACCACCATGACCTGTCACCGGAACTTTATCTGGCTCGCGGTGATGATGTCCGACCGAATCGAGTTTACCGAGTCTTGCTTTTTTTTGAGCGTCTCGCGTGCAGCAGGGCAAACCGTTTAATCGCGACCAACAAGTCTCAGCAAGCCGTGCAAATTGAACGTTCGGGCGCGAAAGCTGAACATTGTTACGTGGTAAGAAATGGACCAAACGAAGCATTCTTGATCGACGTCGAGCCGCTCGCTGAACTGCGTCAGCCCGGACGCCTCGTACTGGGATATGTCGGAATTATCGGTATACAGGACGGCGTAGACTACATGGTCCGCGTCGTGCGTGAGCTGAAGACCGCGCATGGTCGCAGCGATTGTCTGGCAGTAATTGTCGGGCACGGTCCCGCGCTGGCTGATTTGAAACGACTGGCAAAAGAACTCGCTGTCGAGTCCGAAATTTTGTTCACGGGGCGAATCCCGTTCGAGTTAGTACCGTCGTACATCGCGTCGTTTGATCTGTGTTTGACGCCGGACCCCAGCAACCCATACAATGACAGTTGCACGACGATCAAAACGATGGAATACATGGCGCTGTCCAAGCCCACGGTATGTTTTCGCACGAAGGAGAACGAGTACACGGCCGGCAATGCGGCACTGTATGCAGACAACAATGACATTGCCGCGTTCACCGAGCGAGTCCTCCAATTGATGGACGACCCGGCGCTGAGACAGCAGATGGGTCAACGAGCAAGACAGCGCATCGACGAAAGTTTGCGATGGGAACGACAAGCCGAAGAACTGGTTCGGTTGTACGAAGGATTGTGGGAGTGACTTTGACCCACGGGGTAGCGGCAGCTCTTAGCTTGAGCGCGAGCCTAATGCGACTTACTTTTGATTGATCTGGCTCCCCTCGCCCCACGCTTCGTGGGGCGAGGGGTGAGGGGCCTACAAAGTTCGTTTTGTGGCTCGAAGTGTGCCGCGTTTTGCCGACTATTTACCCCCTCATCCCCCTCCCTTCTCCCCCGCAAAGCCGGGGGAGAAGGGGGCAAGAATTTTTAGTGCAAAGCTCACTTATTTGTTACTAGATGCATCAAGTAGGTGGCCTAGGGCCGAAGCCACTAACTGAAAAGCTATCTCGCGAACCGGATGATCGCAATCAAACTCACCAGCTCGATGACTTCGACGATGTGAATGTGCATCAACCCTTCTTCTTCCGTGAACACGTGCGTGACTAACAAATCGGCGATCGGTCCCGGTAGAAAACGGACGACTTGGATGACGAGTAACGCTGCGAAAATTCCAACCGCCCATAAGAGCTTGCGGTTGGATCGACTGAGTAGTTCAGCAACATGCACGGCGGTGAGGCCTTTAACGCGGTATACCATCACCGCAATCGCAGCAACTGCGACGAGCACAATCGCAGCAATGCCGATGACGTTTTGCTTGAAGGCGTCACTGCGCAGCACCTGCAACACGAGTTGATGCAGATCCAATTGCTTGTTCAATCCGAGTCCGACTAACAACAGCGCCAGCACTCTCCAAATCCATCGCACCGCCGACTGCGAGCGTGACAACTCTGTCGTACTCGCTCGCCAACAGAAATAAACGGCAATGAAGTAGACGACGAAAATGGTCCAGGCAATGAGCGTCGGATCGTTGATGCCGAACTGCCAGTTCTCCGGTACGTCAGCGGAGTTCTCCATCAAACCGTCGCCTGCGCGTGAGTCGGCGCGTTGACGCGGCGGAGCCAGATTTCTCGCCAGTAAATCAGGTCTTCGCGTGGACAGGCACCGAAGGCCCACGTGGCGCTGTCGCAGGTGGAGTTTTCCAGGATGACCGTGTTCTTCATGCTCCGCATCGTGCCAGTGCCTTCCATAATCATCCGATCCGCACGGGCGACAACGCGAAGCCGACGACCACAATACGGAATCATTTCCGGTGCGAAGTGCAACCCGCGATTCCAGCCGCAGGCATCCAACGTGGCCCTAATCTCAGCCAAACTCTTGACTTCAACGAGTTCACCCGTTTGTAAGTCGAGACTCTCGGCAGGCGTCTTCGTCAACTTGCCGACAGGATAAACACCGAAGAATTTCTCACGGCCTCGCACACGGATCCACACACACACATTGCGGATCATCTCCGTCGCGCGGTAGTTGCCCGAGGTGACGTTGCGAATACAACGAACCAGCCGCTCTTTACCGCCCAGTGGCCGCGTGGCACTGAGCAGTTGACTGGATTGGCAATAGTAGACTTCTGGGTTCTCAGTGCACTGGGTCCGCAGGCTAGCAGCGAGTAACTCGCGATCCCCGATCTCTGCCGCTGGCGCCGACTCCGTGGTGCTCCGCAGCCACGATTCGCGCCAGAACACGGTGCAACCGCGTTTGCAATCTCCGTGCGCGACGCCGGAGCAGCGAACATCTTCGAGCATCACGACGTCATCGTTTGCGAACGCACGCACCGACGACTCTTCGCCACACAACTCATCACCGTCGAACGAAAATGCTCGACGCGCCGATGGACTCGATATCGCTTGCCGAGCGAATCGAGCATCTCGGGCATGAACGGAAGACCTGCGACAGAACCGTTCTCATCGAGCGTCGCTGCGATTTCTTCAGCAGAACAGACGTCGACGAGGTCGCCGTGAATCAGCCGTACTGGTTTTCGACTCGAACTCATTGCTGGACCAACTCAAAACTTTCATTCTTGGAAAAATCATCGTCGGATGCACCCGACCAAGCCGCCGGCGAATTTGATTCGGGGCTCATGCAACGTTTCAATGCGGCGACCAATTGCTGCACGTAAGGTTCCATCAGCATCGCGTGAGGGTTAAACGGGAACTCGATGATCTGCAAGCCGCCGACGGCGAGATCGCCCCAGCCCATCTTTGGATCTGGATAGAACTTGTAGTTGATGCGAGGTTTGAACAGTGTCAATTCGCCTGCATAGAGCTTCGGCAGATAGACTTCGGCAGCATTGTCGTTGATCGTTTGCACGTTCAACTCAGCACCCGAGGTCGCTCGCCCGGCGTCGGGATCGACCTCGAATCCAGGCCGCGAGGTGAACAGATTCGCGAACTCACCGCTACGGGCAACGCGATACTTTTCACGCAAGTAATCGAGCATGTCGCGCGGACGCAGCCCTGCGAAATTGCCGAGATGGAAACGAATTTTTTGCACGATGAAACTCGTCATGCTCGACTTGAGCGCGCGGCTGAAGTTGTACGTGTCCAACATCGCGACCAGTGCGACTTCTTCCCCCTCGCGTTGAAGCTGTTGCGCCATCTCATACGCAACCGTGCCGCCGAGGCAGTAACCGCCGAGATAGTACGGACCATGCGGCTGCACCACACGAACCTCTCGCAAGTAACGCTCGGCCATCTCCTCGATCGTGGTCAGCGGATCGCTCGTGCCATCGAGCCCCTGTGATTGCAACCCGTAGAGCGGATAATCCGGCGCCAAGTGCTGGGCCATCGCTTGGTACAATAGCACGTTGCCGCCTGCACCATGAACAAGGAACAACGCCTTTCGCAACCCTTGCGGCTGGATCGTGATCAGCGACGGCCAACCGTTTTGGCCATTGCGCGTGTCGTCGTCGAGAATCGCGGAAAGTTGCTCGATCGTCGGTGCTTCGAAGAGCGTTGCGAGCGGCAGTTTGCGACCGAGTTGATCTTCGATTCTCGCGAACACTTGGACCGCCATCAACGACTGGCCGCCGAGATAAAAGAAGTGATCCGTGATACCGACCTTCGGCACCTTCAACACATCCTGCCAAATCTCAACCAACACTTCCTGGGTCGGCGTCGACGGCGCAACATAATCGTCGGCCTCGTCATCGCACGTCGCGAGCGGCGCAGGCAACGCGGCGCGATTGAGCTTGCCGGTGAGTGTAATCGGCACGTTGCTGAGAAACACAAAACGACTCGGCACGAGATAGGACGGCAGGGTGCTGCGGATCGCATGACGCAGCTCTCGCGTGATCGACTGGCGACGGTCGACGCTGGCGATCGTGTTATCGCTGGCAAACAGATACGCCACCAAGCTCGGTGAGTCCGCGACGTCATCACGCAGCACCACCGCTGCGTCGTGTACGTCACCGTGCTCGCGAAGTTTCGCTTCAATTTCGACCAAGTTGGCATC
The DNA here is from genome assembly GCA_038256795.1 of Pirellulales bacterium. GTDB lineage: Bacteria > Planctomycetota > Planctomycetia > Pirellulales > Pirellulaceae > JBBSJZ01. The sequence goes on from JBBSJZ010000295.1 coordinate 6,752, forward strand.
GTGGCCACCGATCAGCACGCTGGACTCTCGATCGCCCAACCATTGCAATTCACCGGTCGCCAGTCGCCGCACACGATCTCCCGTGCGCACCAGTTCGGACGACGTCGCAGTACCAATCACCAGCTCGCCCGGTACACCCGGCAGCACGGGCCTGCCCTGGTCATCAACAACTTGCATCGTCGTGTTTTGGATCGGAGTTCCCAAAGTTACATGCGAAGTATCTGTAGTGGATCTTGTTAAAGATCCTCGTGCGATGGGATCTTTAACAAGATCCACTACCTCAGTCGATGTTCCCTCCGGCGTCAATCGTTTGACGCTATACCAACCCTTCGTCTCCGGGCGACCGAACATCAGCCAGAGATTCGATAAATCAAAACTGCTCTGGCTGCCCTCTCCCCACGCTTCGTGGGGAGAGGGGCTGGGGGGGAGGGGCCTACTTATCGCTTCACCACCGACGAGGATCTTCAACTCGCTGCCGCCTTGCCAACCATTGCCTATCAACCGTCGCAACATCGTCGGAGTCGTTTGCAGCACCGTGATGCCGCGATCCGCGATGATCGTCTGCAGTTGGCGAGCATCGCAAGCGACTTCCTCAGCCGCGATGACACACTTCGCACCCACGGTGAGCGGCAGCACGAGTTCGACTAGCGACACCAGCGACGTCAGCGGGCTGATCGCCAACACGACATCGCCCGCCGAAAGTCCCGGTTCCCGCTGCATCGACTGCAAGAAATTCACAATCTCGCGATGCGAAACTTCGACACTCGAAAGAGCGGCAACCGGTAACTCGCCGATACGAATGTTGCCGTAAGTTTGGACGGCTTTATCCGTGGAAAATTCTCTGGCCGTCAGCAGAATTGGCTTGTCAGCGGTCGCGGTTTTTCCGTCCGACGTTTTC
>JBBSJZ010000296.1:0-7637 GCA_038256795.1 Pirellulales bacterium
AACGACTCGGACAAAGCTTGCTTGAGCAGCACATTGGTCAAGTACAAGTCGCTGCTATCAAAAACGGGCAACTCGGCCGCCAACGTCGGTGGCAAGAAGACGCCAGCTGGTTCAGCGATCGAGCGACCGAAGCGATGCTCGGCTCGTAGTTGCAGGAACAATCCTTCTTGCATCCCCAGCTTGCCAAAGTCGACGATGCTGAGATAGTCGCCGTGGCCGCCGTAGCGATCGGTTTGGTCGAGCCCGCCACTAACCGAGCCAAAATAGAATTGGGTGAGATTCGACTGAAACAAAATCCCCGACTCAGCCAGCGACCCGGTTAACTGATCAAGAAAACAGTCTTCCTCTGTGGCTTGGACTGCGCACTCATCGCAAGCCCAGGGATCTGACACGAGATCGCAAGCCACGTCGCACTCCGCAGCTATCGCCACGTCGCCGATCAAGCAAGCCAGGACTAAGCACATGAGTGCTCGGTTCGCGCGACGAATTGTTGCTGATTTCATGTTCGGAATCCGGTACGCATCGTCGGTGCAGGGACTCGTTGTCAAGCCCTCGGTGCAAGGACGGTCGGTGAACGACCCGGTCTGAGGGATCGACCGTTGCAAGTGTTATGACTCAACGAAGTCGATCGCTTTTCGAACTGAGCAATGGCGGAATTGACGCTCGTGCCGGTGACGCAAACTTTTCCGCTAAGTGAACGCATGGCTACGCTCATCACTGGACTCGATCTCGTCCTGCATGCGTTTCCCACGAGCACGTTTGCAGCCTACGCGAATCGATGGACGCTGGGTGGCATGAAGATCACCATCGACGGTTCACCGAAAATCACGGATCGCGCTTCAAGCAATCGAAGCATGTGCGATGAGACGTTTGATTTTAAGTGTTTTTTTCGCCGCCACAGCGTTGGCCGCCTGCCCGCTCTCGGCCGCCGAAAAATCCATCATGATTGTCATCATCGGTGATGGATTGAGGGATGGCCCCCATATCGACGCCCTCTTGTCAGAGTTATTGTGGAAGGAAAGAACTTCGGCGGAGCCCGACAATTTGTTTGCAAGGCTGCGACGCGTCAAACCACCTAATCCCAATGACCACGCACCATGAGAAACACAAACTACGTCGCGCTGTTGCTGGCGTTAACGTTCAGCAGTATCGCGTTTGGTCAGGGTTCCGGCCCGGCGGCTACAGCCGGGTTTGCGGCATCCAAGACGCCAGCGAGCGATCCGGCCACCGACGAGATTCGTGCGAGTTCGAAAGCATTTGTCGATGCGTTTAACGAGGGCGATGCCGAAGCGATTGCCCAGTTGTGGACCGAAGATGCTCAGTACGTCGATGAATCGGGGACGGTGCATGAGGGTCGAGATGCGATTGAGCGAGCGTACTCCGAGCTGTTCGACCAAAACTCGAATGTAAAAATTCAGCTCTCTATCGATTCGTTGCGGCTGGTCAGTGCTGCGGTTGCAATCGAAGATGGACGAGCCGTTGTCATCCCGCCGCCAGCGGGGCCAGCGGGTTACAGCCAATACACGGCCGTCCATGTCAAAGACGGTGATCAATGGCGGATGGCGTCGGTTCGCGAAACCTGGGTGGAGGCGTCCGTGACTCCGCAGAGCATGGCCGACTTTGAATGGCTGATTGGGTCTTGGGAGTGTGAAGAACACGGCGTCAAATCGGAAATGGTTTATCGCTGGATTGCAGACCAAACCTTTATTGAGCGCAGCTACACCACGACGGCTGTTGATGGTACGACGTCATCGGGTGTGCAGGTGATCGGTTGGAACCCGATGCACAACCATTTGCAATCGTGGAGCTTCAGTCCGGACGGTGGGCACGCGGTGGGTGTCTGGACGCCTGTCGACGGAGGATGGTCGGCCAAGATGAGCGGCATCACCGGCGACGGTATTCCCACGCGATCGGTCAACCTGCTGGCAAAACTCGATGACAATGGTTGTGTTTGGCAGTCAACCCAGCGATTCGCTGGCGAGGTTGTTTTGCCCGATACCGACGAAGTCGTGATCAAAAGAAAATCCGACAATCGCTAGTTCATTGCTTATCCAGTCACATTCATCTCCCTCGAGGACTTATCATGTTTCGATCTCTTAAACTGAGTGCGTTGGCGGCGCTTTTGATTTTGAGTTTGCCAGTCGGCAACGTTGACGGCCGTGGTCGCGGTGGAGGTGGAGGTGGTCGAAGTGTTGGAGGAGGAGGTGGATTCAGTGGTGGTCAGCGTAGTTCGAGTAACTTCGGTGGCGGTGGTTTTAGCGGCGGTGGCATGAGCGGCGGTCAACGCGGTCCCAGTAACTTCGGTGGCGGTGGCATGAGCGGCGGTCAGCGTGGTCCCAGTAACTTTGGTGGCGGTGGTTTTAGCGGCGGTCAGCGTAGTCCCGGCAATATCGGCGGTAGCGGAAACTTCGGCGGTGGAATCAATAGTCGGCCAAGCCAAGGTCCGAATAATTTCGGAAGTGCGGGCAGAAGCGGTCTGGCTTCACCTCAGACTTCGGGATTGCGTCCGAATACGGCGGGCGCTGGTCGTGCCGGCGGCGGCATCCCTGCGTCCGGAAACCGCGCGACCGAAGCGGGTCGAAATGATCTATCGCGAGGTAGCTACAGTCGCCCCAGTAGCAATCAGCTCGGCAATTTTCTGGGCATGCCATCCGATGGTGGCATGCATGGTGTTGCGGCGGGAGGTCGAACCCGACCGAGTCAGTTGACCGAGGCTGGCGGAAAGTTTGATGTCAACACTGGCACGGCGACTGGGCCGCGTGGCGGACAAGCCGCGGGCGCGACGATCACAGGGCCGCAAGGCAACACCGCTGGAAAAGCGGTTGGTGTGGGCGCTGACGGTGGCGTTGCTAAGGTCGGTGGAGTGCGAGGAGCCAATGGCAATTCAGCGGCTCGTGGTGCAGCAATTGGCCCTGACGGAGGCGCCGCCGTGATCGGCGGAGTCCAAGGAGCCGACGGCGGAAAAGCGGTGCGTGGTGCGGCAGTCGGCTCGGACGGTCGCGCCGGCGCTGGTCGTGCTGCCGTTGGCCCAGGTGGATTCGGTGGCGGTGCGGCAGTGGCTGCCGGTCCCGACGGCGTGGCGGCTGGTTTCTCTCGGGTCAGTCCATCGGGACGCTACACGACGGCCGCGGCAGTTAGGACCAATTACGACCAGTGGAACGTGTACGGCGACCGCTGGCACGTGGATCATCCCGGTGCTTGGTTCGCAGCAGGCTGGGCGACCGGTGCGGCGTGGCGAGCGGCGACTTGGAACTCGGTTGGCACGTGGATGACTTATGATTCCGTAGCCCCGATTTACTACGACTACGGCAACACGGTGACGACCGATGGCGGCTACGTTTACGTCGATGGAGAGTCCGCCGGTACCACGCAGGAGTATTTTCAACAAGCAAGCGACTTGGCCGCAGCCGGTGCAGACGCTGAAGCACCGGCCGATGGCGATTGGTTACCGCTCGGAGTTTTTGCACTGACCAAAGAAGATCACGAAACGTCGGTCGTGTCGATTGAATTGGCGGTCAACAAAGAAGGTATCATTCGCGGCAATTACACCGACACGAAAACGGGTAAAACGCAACTGGTGCAAGGCTCGGTCGACAAAGAAACGCAGCGAGTCGCATTCTCGGTCGGTGACAACACGTCGAACTTCATCGAAACCGGTCTGTATAACTTGACCAAAGATGAATCGCCTGCACTGATTTATGTGGGCAAGGAAAAGACCGAACAGTGGTTGTTGGTGCGTCTCGAGCAACCCCAAGCACCGACGAGTTGATTGCTGTCCATTCCATGGCCGGACTTCACCGCAAAACTAGCGTAGCGAAACTCGCTCAGAGTTTCGGAGGCACTCTGTAGCGAAAGTCTTGGCGACTTTCACTGCGACTCAATCCGACACCTCCCATCTCCGTTCTAGACAGAGGAAATTCACTGCAATGATGTTTGCATCAAGATTTCGTTTTGTGTTCTTGGCAGTGCTTGCCTTGACAGTCACGCCGCAACCGTCATTCGCACAAACCTACGTTGATCTGGAAAGTACTCCGATCGATCGAACCGTGTTGCCATTGAAAGCACCGTACAACAAACCGATCACGACCGTCGATGCTCGCGATGTGAAAGCTCCGCCGGTGTTCGAAGTTCGGCCGCCGAAAGATGCGCCAAACGTGGTTGTCATTTTGATCGACGATCTTGGGTTTGCGGGTACGAGCGCGTTTGGTGGAGTAACTCCGACGCCGACGTTCGATCGACTCGCAGCCAATGGCCTGCGGTACAACCATTTTCATTCGACCGCGCTTTGCTCTCCGACTCGCCAAGCCTTGCTGACCGGTCACAATCATCACAGTGTCAACATGGGGAGCATCACCGAAACTGCGACGGCGTTTCGTGGCAACACGGGCATGTTGCCTGCGGATTGCACCAAGCTACCCGAAGTGCTGCGAATGAACGGTTACAGCACTGCGCACTTTGGTAAATGCCATGAGGTTGCTGTTTGGGAGATCAGCCCTTCGGGTCCATTGACCCGCTGGCCCACGCTCAGCGGTTTCGACAAGTTCTACGGCTTTCTCGGTGGTGAGACAAACCAGTGGTCGCCGGCCCTCTACGATGGCGTCACGCCTATCGACGATCCGACCAAGGGTGATCCGGATTACCACTTCTTGAACGACATGACCACTCAGGCGATCAACTGGATTCGTTCGCAGCAATCGCTAACCCCTGACCGACCTTTCTTCACTTACTTTGCTCCTGGAGCAATGCACGCACCGCATCACGTTCCCGAGTCCTATGTTGAAAAGCACGAAGGCAAGTTTGACGCTGGCTGGGATGTGATTCGGAAACAGATTTTTGAAAATTAAAAACGACTCGGTGTCATTCCCAAGGACACAAAATTGGCTGATAAGCCGGCCGACATTCAAGACTGGAGCGAGCTCTCGGCTGATCAGAAGGAACTGTTCACGCGACAAGCGGAAGTATTCGCTGGATTCTTGGAGATGACTGATACCGAGATTGGCCGTTTGATTGACGCGATCGAAGAACTTGGCGAACTCGATAACACGATGATTGTCTTCATGGCCGGTGACAACGGCACCAGTGCCGAAGGCGGTATGAACGGCATGTTCAACGAGATGACCTACTTCAACGGTGTCCAAGAAAAAGTTGAAGACATGATGCAGCATCTCGATGAATGGGGCGGTCCGAGCACCTACCCGCACATGGCCGCTGGCTGGGCCGTCTGTTTCGACACGCCTTTCAAGTGGACCAAACAAATCGCGTCCAACTACGGTGGAACTCGTCAAGGCACCGTGATTCATTGGCCCGCTCGTATCAAGGCCAAGAACGGCCTGCGTCAGCAATGGCATCACGTGATCGATATCGCACCCACGATTCTCGAAGCTGCGGGGCTGCCACAGCCTCGGATTGTTAATGGCGTCGGCCAGCGTCCGATCGAAGGAGTCAGCATGGTGTACTCGTTTGATGAGCCGCAGGCTGCGGATCGGCATCTGGTCCAGTACTTCGAGATCCTTGGTAACCGGGGCGTGTACTACGATGGCTGGTTTGCGGGGACGATCCACAAGGAATGTCGGCGTCGACCGCGAAACTTCGGTCTCGTCCGACTACACCGAAGAAACTAGCAAATTCACAGGAAAGATCGACAAGATCACGATTTCTGCGAAGTGAACTACTGGGATGACAACGGATCTTCATCCGACGAAGTTGCAAGGAGCCTCGGGCGGCGACACGCGCCAACCGATGACTTTCTCATGGCCCAAGTCAATCAAGTCCGATGCAACGTCGCGAGCCCAACTCCATCATGTCAATGACATCGTACCCACATATGAAAATGTCTCTCATCGGCATCGCCGCTTGGTTGATGGCGATGAGTGCTGTCGCGCAAGATCCATTGCCATCTTGGATTGACGGTGCATCCAAGCGATCGATCATCGCGTTCGTTCAGCGTGTTACGTCCGAGGGCGAAGAATCGTACGTTCCGGTGCCCGAACGCATTGCGGTGTTTGACAACGATGGCACGTTGTGGTGCGAAGCTCCGCTACCGGCGCAAGCGTTCTTCGCTTTTGACGAAATCAAACGAATGCTGCCCGAGGATCCCGCGTGGAAAGACGATCCCGCGGTGGTGGCCGTCGTCGGCGGCGACATTGGTGCGCTCGCCGCGGACGGTAACGCGGGTTTGATGGAAGTCCTGGCCCTGACCCATGCTGGGATCACGCTAAGCGAATTCAATCAGCGTGTCAGTCGTTGGTTGAGCATGGCCAAACATCCCAAGTTCGATCGCCCGTACACGCAAACCATCTACCAGCCGATGCTCGAGGTGCTCGACTACCTCCGCGCCAACGAGTTTCAAACGTGGATCGTCTCGGGCGGCGGTCAAGATTTCATGCGTGTCTTTGCCGAACAGACCTACGGCATACCACCGCAGCAAATCATTGGGTCGCATGGAAAGTTGAAGTATGAATTGAAGGACGGCAAGCCGACGTTGACCAAAACGCTCGAAACGCTTTTCACCGATGACAAAGAGGGCAAGCCGGTCGGCATCGCCCAGTTCATTGGCCGTCGACCGATTGCAGCCTTCGGAAACAGCAACGGTGATCAAGCGATGATGGAATACACCACGATCAACAATCCGCGACACAGCTTCGGTTTGATCGTCCATCACACCGACGCGGATCGCGAGTACGCCTACGATGCCAATCCGACGGGGAGTGGAAAGCTAACCACGGCCCTCGAAGTGGCACCCCAGCGAGGCTGGACGGTGGTGAATATGAAGCAAGATTGGCAGACGGTGTTTCCCGCTGTAACGACGCCCCAGTCTCCCCAGCTCGTTGGGAAATGGCTCGTCGAGGACATCGACGGGCGAGGCGTTCTGGATCGTGCCCAGACCACGATCGAATTCGGCGAGGACCATTCGGTGAGCGGTAGCACATGTGTCAATCGCTACTCGGGTAAAATGGAAAGAACCGGCGACCAACTAATCTTTGGGCCGCTGGCAACAACTCGTCGAGCCGGTCCGCCCGCGATGATGGAACAGGAACAACGATTTTTGAAAGCGATCGGATCGGTTCGCTCTTTCGAGTCGGGTGAGGCCGGAATCTTGTACTTGATTAGCAGCAATGGCGAGAAGCTCTTGAGAGTGTCCAGGCAGTGACGATTCGAGTGCCGGATAGTTGACGGCATCCGCAATCTTGCCGAGAATTTTAACGAGGCGAAGCCGTCGATCTTTGCCGTTCGAATTAGAATCGACACCTCGGAGATTGTCGGTTTGCCCGGAGGCACTCATTTGATTGCGGCCGTCAACAGCGACGAAAATCAAAAAGCTGGACTTCCGGCGTTCTTCGTGATCCGTGCCCAACGTCGGTTGCGGTAGTTGATGTAACCCTTCAAGGAAACGCACCATAATGATGAGAATGAAATCTCCCACCGCTCCATTGGCGTGGGTAATGATCGCATCTGCAATCACGGTCAACCTGGCACAAGCGGACAAACCGAACATCGTCATCATTTGGGGTGATGACATTGGTCAATCGAATGTCAGTGCCTACTCGCACGGCGTGATGGGCTACCAGACCCCGAATATCGATCGCGTTGCCCGCGAGGGCATGATGTTTACGGATTACTACGCCGAGCAAAGCTGC
>JBBSJZ010000297.1:0-7613 GCA_038256795.1 Pirellulales bacterium
GGTTCAGGTTTAGCGCCAGGTTCAGGTTTAGCGCCAGGTTCAGGTTTGGCGCCAGGTTCCGGTTTGGCGCCGGGTTCAGGCTTTTCAGCCTGCTGCTTTGATTCGCCGCCTGAAGACTTTTTCCCACCGGACTCGCTGCCGGGAGGCGCGTTCTTGGCGTTGCCTTTTTCAGCCTGACCGGGCTTGGCACCCGGTTGTGATTGCCCGGAGGGTGGCGTGTCGTCGTCGCCGCCCGGTTGGTCGGTTTTCGCGTCGTTCTCGGATTGTTGTTCGGCGCCTTCGTCACCAAAGCCATAGGGACTGGCTTTGCGATCGGTTCGCGAGTCAGCGAGATCGGGCAAGCGGAACGAGGCCAACAATTGGCCTGGGATTGGCGCCATGCGGGCGAAAACTAGGATCATCAAAATCGATGCGAGTCCGAGCGCGAGCCATCCGACGGTGACGTTACTCGGCATTTCGGCGCCGCGTTGGCGAAGGTACCGACGCAGTCCCAGGAAGCTTGTCGTGACCAGCAGTGACAAGCTCGCGAACAGGTACATGCTCAAATAAAAATTGCCGCGATCGAGGGCGAACTCGCTGCCGCGAAACGCAAACTGGCCAAGTCCGAACAGCGGCAGCGCCGCCAATGCCAACCACAGCACGGTTCTTCCCGGTTGATGCGCCGGTTTGCGACGTGACTTCGACGCCGTTGCTTCTCCCGCTATTTCAAGGCTCGTGTCGTTCGGTTGCTTTAACTTCGACTTCACGAGTTCACGGCCGAAATCGATCAATCCTTGACCGCTCGAGTCGGCGGATTCGTCGATGAGGGTGCAGTCGTAAACGATGCGATCGGCGAGGTACGAGATCAGCACGATGATCGCGATCGTGAACAGCGGCGAACCGAACATCCCCGACATGCCGATGAATCCGGCGACGCCGAGTGCGAGTGCGTAGCCGTACGCGTAGCTTCGTGATTGTTCGATCGCGATCCGCGACACCGCAACCGCGCCCATCGTGTAAAAGAATAGGTTCCAATTCACGCGGCCGGGGAACGAACCATGGTAAAACAACAGCACGATGAAGTTCACGAGGCCCGTGATCATGATGAAGATGAGCAGCGGCGCGACCGCGATCACGGCATAGTCGGCTGCGGTGGGTGAAGCACGCTTGGGCAAGATGCTAAGAATGCTTTTCGGTCTTGGCCACGAGCGCCTTGTACCGCTCCATCGCGGGTTCAATTAGACTCATCGGGACCCATTTGCCCTTCGTCTTGCTGCTTTGAACGAGCGTGTGCGGCAAAATCCGTCCGTCGTCGATGCGGGTCAAGAGATCGGTTTCCGAAATCGGACCCACGCGTTTCGCTTTGCGCATCCATCCACTCGCCATGTAGTACCAATCGGCGCTCATGGTTGAGGTACTCCGGGTCAATTGATTGAGGGTGATGGTTTCAGTCCTTCGCTAGAAGGCATTCGACCAACTCGGGGGAACCCTTCATCATACTTGGTTCCGAGCTCGCCATGGAAGCGAGACAATCCGCGATCATCGAAATGCCGCTACCAACGACCCGTGAACCGATCCGCTTCGACGATTCGCTTCGCCTCGTCGCTAATTCCGAAGGGCAGGTTGGCCTGGTTCAATTCGATGAAAACCGTGTATTTTTGGTGCACCGCATCCGAATAAACGACTGGGGCATGCGACAGACGCATGAAGTGGATCGGTTGACCGTTCCAGCGACGTGTCATCACGCCAGCTTCGAGCGTCGGTTCGTGCTGCAACCCGTACTGACCGGACATCAATTGGGCGATCGCGGTCGGGTCGCCCGTGAAGCCGTGCAACATTACCCGCTGGACCGCGCCGGAAGTGTCGAAATAGTACGTCAGCGTCCCCGCCAATGAATCGGCACGGGTACCCGTGACAATCGGCACCCGCAGCCCCTCGAGCTGCAAATCGGCGAGCACGGTGCTGACCCGCGAGAACTTTTGGGTCACCCAGTAGGGCGAAATATCGAATCGTACGACATCGCGCAAGTCATGCACTTGGGTACCCACAAGCGTGGGACTCGCGTTGGCGTCACTCGGGATCGCCCCCAGTTTCGCAGCCAATGCGTCGTCGTACCGGTACCGATCCGTGCTGACGTTTCGCAGCGTCTCGACTTCATGGTGCGCGTGGTTGGAATAATCGTCGCTGATCACCGACGCGACGGAATCGAACGAAATCACGTCTCCAAATTGACTCATCGACCAGCGGCCGACGTCCGTTTCGGAAGCAACGTAGGGCCCGCCCGCCGCGGCAGCGAGCAGGGCAAGAATTCGGGGTCGAGGAATCATCGCGATCTTCTTGGAGAGGTCGGCTAGTCAGCATCCTTGATCATCGACCTAATTCAGCACCGGCTTTGCTAGCTATTGCATCGCCAGTCGCCGCCCGCTCGACATGAATTTTGCGTAGACTCGTCACATCCGCGCGGGTGTCCAGGCTTTAGCCGCCGAGCGTGGTATCACTCACTTCCAGCGACGTTGCAAGTTGAACCAATCATCCGACGCTAGCGAGTCACTCAAACGCAAGGCACGTGACAAATTCGGGGACGGTGACTGGTACGTGACGGATCGGGCGCTGCAGCAATCGACGCCTTGGCAGGTCGCAAAATTGAAGGCAACTTGGTTTGGCGACTCACCGGTGGCGGATCTTTGTTGCGGTATCGGTGGTGATACGATGTGGCTGGCTCGCCGCGGCCAAACCGTCGCCGTGGACCATGATCGTTCGCTGGTGACAATGGCGGAATCCAATTGCCGTCTTGCGATCGGCGATACGAAGTCGGCGGAGTTCGTTTGTGGGGATGCGATCCGTTTTGCATCGGGTTGGACGCTCGGGTTGCACATTGATCCCGATCGCCGCACGGGCGTCAAACGAACGAGCACCCCGGATTACTATCAACCGGCATGGACGGACGTGGCTGAAATGATTGAGCGTGCGCCAGCCTCCGTCGTCAAGCTCGCTCCGGCAGCCATCGTCGATACCGGTCGTGTCACGCGACCGACGCACCAGGCGTGGATCTCATTGCGAGGAAGCGTTCGGGAACAATCCCTCGTCGTAGGCGACGCGCTAGGAACTGCGAATCTACCGCCACATGCTCGCTCGGCGATCGCAGTGCGCGGTGACGCCAGCCACTCATTGTTTGTCTCTGCGGATTTCTTGACGCGAGCACCGATCATTACTAAACCGGGGCGGTGGATTGTGGACCCGGATGCATCGATCCGCGCGGCGGGTTTGACGGACGCATTCGCGATTCAGAACGGGATGTCCGTCATCGGCTCGCCGAGCGGATTCTTGACGTCCGACATCGATACTCGGATGCCGCCGATGGCAGTGATGGGCCAAGTTGAATGGTTTGGATCGAGTGACGAGCGAAAGCTCCGAAAAGAGATGCGATCACGAAATGTCCACGCCGCGGTCGTCAAAATCCGCGGCGTCGATCGTGAACCGGAGAAGTTGATCCGCACGCTCCGTGATTGTGGTGAACGGCCGGTCACACTGTGGATGGGCCGGGTCGGCAAAAAAGTCTACGCGGCGTGGACCACTTCGCCTTAAACCGTTTGCAAAAGCGGCGTGCTGTGGATCATCAAACGCTTGTGCTCGCGAACGACCCGCAAAAACTCATCTTCGTGAACGGGCTTTTGAATGTAGTCATGAACGCCGAGTGCCTCACAACGACTTTGCATCGCCTCATCTTCCGAAGCCGTCAGCACCACCACGGTCGTCTTGATCGTATCCACTTGGATCTCGTGCATCGCCTCGAACACATCCAATCCACTGCCATCGGGCAACATCAAATCAAGCAGCAATAAATCCGGTCGCGGCGCGCGACTAAAGATTCCGTCTCGCTTGAGGAACTGGATCGCTTCAGCCACCGTCCGAACCAACGTTAGACGATGATGAATATGACTACGGCGGAGCGCGTGAATGGTAACTCGAGCGTCCATCAAGCCATCTTCGACCAACAGAATTTCCATTGGTTTTGTTTTGAAGTCACTGAACATTGAACGAAGACTCCCTCGGAATATCAAAAAATAGGTCGTCGCGTCTTTGCGATCGGAAACAAGTTAGCGCGCCTGATCTTCAAGCACGCGTCTGGCTAACCCGCCTCAAGCGAACTAGCGGGCACAGGCCATCACAGGCCAATCGAATGACCGTTCAATCAGATCGTTTTCGAGCAATTCATGCTCGCGAAGCTTCTCATCAAAAGACCTTGCCGCAGCGAGCAGTAAGGGAAGACGTTCACGAGCGACACCCCGATATTGCATCTCCTCAGCCAACTCGGCCAGATCACTGAGTTGCAAGTACAACGAACAATGCTGGGACTTGGCCTGGGCCGCCAATTTTCCCGCCAAGGGTTCCGGCCCCAACGACTTGGTCTCGATGTAACCGAAGGACTCTTCTAAAGCGAATTGCATCGCCAGGGAATCTCGCATTTCATCGAGCAACCTTACGAGTCGTTTGGCAATCCAACCCGCGTCTTCGGTCGCCTCACAAAGCTGACGGAGCTCATGGACCGCTTGCCACAGTTCGGGGTTGCCATCCTTAATCTCCTGCAAAAAAGCGGAGTTTACGACTAATGTCTTCAGCGCTGTCATCGTTACCATCACGGACAAAGCCTCCTTGAACCACTACGACTGGGAAAAGAGAAAAGAGCGCTTGGGCGTGGTTCGCTGACCCGCCCGATGACGGCCCAGCTGAACGGTCACCGGCGTCGATCTCGGCATGGCTGTCCAAACACTGAGTTCAACGTAACGCCTGGAGCGACCAAAAGTCAAGCATTTTTAATGGGCGTCGAAAGACGCGTTCGTCGTAAGTGGTGACCGGGGAACGACAAGCGGTGACCGATCGGCGTGAATTTTTCGGCCTCGGTGAGCTCCGACGTTCAGCTCGATAGACGGGTGCAACCCACTACCGACGTAAAAGTCCGTACTTGGCGATGCAACGCAGGGCGCTAACGCCGTCGCGCCAACCGATTTTTTTGCCTTCGTCGTACCAGCGATGGCGGTAATGGATCGGACGTTCGGTGAACCGCAAGCCGCGGCGGGCGAACCGCGCGGTCAGTTCAATTTCGATTCCGAACCGGTTTTCTTGGAGGTCCGGCAGCACCGTTTGGAAGTATTCACGCCGGGCCATCTTGTAGCATGTTTCGACGTCACTGAGACGAATGCCCACGGCGACACTTGCCAGAAAGCTGAGCAGCGCATTGACGGCTTGGTGCCATAGCGGCGAGAGCTGGCGATCGTAGTGACCATAGCGTGTGCCGTAGGCCACGTCCGCTTCGCCACGGAGGATCGGTTGCATCAGGTATCGAAAGTCGCTGGGGTCGTATTCTTGATCCGCGTCCTGGATCACGATGATCTCACCCTGGGCTGCGACGATACCGGTCCTGATGGCGGCGCCCTTGCCACGATTCTTTTCGTGCTGACAAACTTGCAAACGAGTGCTTGTTCGTGCGCGATCATGTCGCTCGTAGGCTCGCTCGATCTCTCGCATCCGATCGCTGGTACCATCGGTGCTGCCATCGTCGACAAGAATGATCTGCATCGGCAACCCCGTTTCCTCGAGTCGCATCACGACGCTCTCGATCGTCTTGGCTTCGTTGTAGACGGGCACGATCACCGACAGGCAAAAGTCCTTGGGCAGTGCGTAGATTGCCAAGCGACGACACGCATCATGACCGAGCATCGTTTGCAGCGATTCCGCGTGCTCGGGCGTCCACTGCGCTCTCGCTCGGACAACTCGCGCGAGATGGGCGGCGTCTTGATCCGGCAAAGACTGCGCGGACGATTCGGTTTCCGTCATTCACAAGTTCGTTTCTGCAAAGCGTTTGTCGAGTTTCTCAGCCGTCGAGAGTGGACCTGCGAGATCATGCAAGCACGCACGAGAGGATGAGGGTATTCAGGCACAGCTTACTTGAAAGCATTGACGCGAAGCAGCGGATGTGGTCGTGGACGCTTCGTGATCGCGAAAAAAAACTTTGCGATGGTTGTCTCGTGTTTTCTAAAGTCATTCTCAGTTTGCAATCGGGGAAACGAGAAAGTTCGTTCAGATTGTTGTTGACAGCAGTCGCGATGAACGCCAAATTCTGGCCCATCACGCTAGTCGATCGCATTGCCGCTTCTGCGGCGTTCACGTGCGAAACCCTTCCTCTTACCGAGTGTGTGAACATGCGAAATGCGACTCATACAAGCATGCTTGTCATAGTTGATTCGCCACCTCGCACTCGTCCTCGGCTCACCATTCCTTGGTGTCGTCCCCATACTCGAATTTGAAGTTTCGCATTTGCGAATGAGACGGCCCGTTTCGGTCGAAACCTGGCTGTCGATTCATTGTCGGATTGGGCGCGATCAAGCTCATTCCCTCAATCATGAATGATCACGCCTTCACGAAAGATTCGTGTCGCGTTTGAAACCATCGCACTGGACGCGATTGTTGACTTGGGGACGCGGCAAGGACGGAACGAGCCGGCAGGTGTTAGCATCCTGCGGACATGGACGTCGCTCCCATTAATTATTTGCTGTGCCGGTGGTAGCGTGACATGGTTCGAGTTTAGGCTCCAACGCGTGTGACGGTACCCAAGACGACTGAGTGATGATCGCATGGATTGAGCGACCACACTTGACGTTTGGTACGGTAAACGAACGAAGCCGGTCTCGCAGGATGCAGGACCGGCTCGTTTCGTTTCTAGACGTCAGTTCCAAAATGCCATGTTTTTCAAGCCGTTCCAAAGCCCATGATTCCACTCCGCGATAGCATCCCGAGTCGAACGACTCCGTACGTGAATTACGTCATCATCGCCTTGTGCAGCCTCGCGTTCCTGGCACAACTCTCGTCCCCCGACCAATCCGAGGCAATCGTCGAAAGTTTCGGCATGGTGCCACTGCGTTTGAGCGATCCATCCGCAGAGCCGATGTTCGAACAGCAAGTGCTCGTTGAAGCACCGTCTGGTCCCGAAGTGCGCAGCGTCACTCGCTCACTCGCGCCAGCGGTAATACCGCCGGTGATGACGCTCATCACTTGCATGTTCCTGCACGGCGGTTGGATGCACTTCATTGGCAACATGTGGTTCTTGTACATCTTCGGCGACAACGTCGAAGACCGATTGGGACACATCGGTTATAGCTTGCTCTATCTCGGCACCGGCATCGCAGCAGGGTTAACGCATTACATCAGTGCTCGCTACAGTCCCATTCCAACGATTGGTGCGAGCGGCGCCATCGCTGGCGTGATGGGCGCCTATGCCCTGCTCTATCCGCACGCGAAAGTGCTCGCTGTGTTGCCTCTCTTTGTCTTCATCCAAACATTCGTTTTGCCGGCGCCGATTTTCTTGGGCATCTGGTTCGTCATGCAAACCTTCTCCGGGATCACGAGCATTACGGGTGATGCGACCACGGGCGTAGCATGGTGGGCGCATATTGGTGGCTTTGTCGGCGGAGCCATTGTTGCGCTCATGATCGGCAAAACGCACCTCGGTCGTGACGCGGTGACGGAACATCGTTTTTAGGGCCAGCGGCAACCAACGAAGCTGGCGCTCGCCCGAGGACATTCGCCTCACGCCAGAAATGCGTCTCGAAACGACGGCTGGACTGGTAACCGTTGAA
>JBBSJZ010000298.1:0-7600 GCA_038256795.1 Pirellulales bacterium
ACCAGCCCGCAAGGAATCTCGATCGGTGGCTACGGTTTGTACCTTCGCAGCGAAGACATTGCCAAGTTCGGCCAGCTCTACTTGCAAAAGGGCAAGTGGAATGGCAAGCAGTTGCTGCCCGAATCGTGGGTCGACGAAGCGACGGCCAAGCAAGTTCCTAACGGCAGCGATCCCGACAGTGATTGGAACCAGGGTTACGGCTTTCAGTTTTGGCGAAGCCGGCACAACGCTTATCGAGGCGACGGCAAGGACGGCCAATTCTGTATCGTGCTGCCCGAGCAAGACGCGGTGGTCGTGATCACAGCGAATACCGGCAACATGCAAGCGGAATTGAACGTCGTCTGGGATAAGTTGCTGCCAGCGTTCAGCGACAAGCCGCTCAGCGAGGATGCAGCGGAGCAGTTGAAATTGAATGCCACAATCTCGCAGCTCAAGTCGTCACGATAATTCGAGCGATACCTGTTTTCCGACCACCCTGCCCTGCCCTCTCTTAGATCCAGGCGGTCAATAGGTACACGTTTATAAGTCGTTCTGGATAACCCCACGTAGGCGAGTCTCTCAGAAGCTCATAAATCGCATCGGCGAGACGCTGCTATCTGCTTACCCAAGCAATGCATTGTCGGTTCGAATAGAATCCCAAGGGAACACCCCGTCTCGGAGCCGAACCAAAATGCCAATCCTCACGTCGCCCGCTGAGACTCGAACGTTGCTCGAGAATGTGCGTTGGGAAACGTACGTCGAGCTCGCGGACCAGCGTCGCGGCAGTGTTCCTCGAGATGGTCGAAGCACTTCTGGACCAGCGTTTCGATCTCGGCGAGACCGCCCTGATCCGCGGCTTCCGCCAATCGCTAATGACGTGATCACCGTAAGCGGCCCCGCCCTACCCTGCCCCGGTTTGTCGGACTCCGCTAAATTCAGGGCATGAAAACACTGATCCAACTCGCTGTTCACGGTGCCGCTGGCCGCATGGGCCGCCGTGTCGTTGCTCTTGCCGCCGATGACTCGGCATTCGAGGTCGTCGCGGCGATCGACCATCCTGAAAATCGGTTGCTTGGCCAAGATGCTGGCGATGTCGCGGGTGTTGCGCATTTGGATGTGCCGCTCTCAGGATCCTGGCCAGATGCCGCCGATGTCGTCATCGATTTCTCGCTGCCGACGGCGATTGCCGGTTGCGTGGAGGCTTGCGTCAAGCGGAAGCTCCCGCTCGTTGTCGCCACCACGGGGTTGGACGAGTCGCAACAGCAAATGCTCCAGGACGCCGCCAAGTCGATCCCGATCGTCTGGGCACCGAGCATGTCGTTGGCCGTCAATTTAACGATGAAACTGGCTCAGCAAGTCGCCAGTAAGTTGCATGATGTCACGGGCGGTATCGACATCGAGATTCTCGAGCGGCATCATCGTTTTAAGGCCGACGCTCCGAGTGGTACGGCGTTGAAGTTCGGTGAGTTGATCGCGGATGCGTTGCCGGGCGACATCAAGCACGTGCATGGTCGCGAAGGTCACACGGGCGAGCGGACTCGCCACGAAATCGGCTACCACGCGATCCGCGTTGGCGACAATCCGGGTGAGCACACCATCGTGTTCGGCATGCTCGGCGAACGCATCGAGCTCAATGTCGCCGCGAGCAACCGCGATTGCTACGCCGCGGGTGCACTATCGGCGGCCAAGTTTGTGCTCGGTAAGCCGGTCGGGCTTTACAATATGTTTGATGTGTTGGGACTCGCCTAGGTTTGCGTCGATGGCCAAGTGCGATGAAGGATATCCCTGTGAAGTCTGTGGTGAGGACGTCGAGAGCATCGTCGAAAGCGATCTGTACTTGCGATTCGTGATCGGCGAGCTGGATCCCGAAGTGCTGCACACGGCGCGGGAGCGACACCTGCGTTGCAACCCGGTTCTCGCCCAATTCATTCTGCACCAACGATTCGAGCCCATGACTGTGCTGGGTCCGTTCGGTGCCGCCGAGCTGGATGCGGCATTTGTCGAGGCGCGAGTCAGCCTCGTGACTCGTGGCTACGAGCGGCTGCTCGAGATCGCGGCGGCTGATGATGCCTCCCGAGACGTCACCGCCTACCCGCTGCCTGAGATGGTCGATCGCTATCGATGACGTGAGAGTTCATGAGCTCGCGCTGCGATAGCTCTTGAGCGCCAGCCGGAAAACTGCACGGCTGGCGAAGACGCTCACGACCGTGGCGATAACCGCCCAACCGACGAGCCAATATTCCCACGTCGCTCGCGGCGTGATCGGCGCCGCGAGGATTCTCGCGGGAACGTTGACCACGACGAGCACGGGAATGATGAAGGTGAAGAAACCGAACAGCGGTTGTCCCCAACCGCGATTGTAAATCTCCATCGGATAGCGACTGAAATTGGTGATGTAAAACCAGAAGTCGTAGAGCGTTTGATTGCGGCCGAGCCAAATGCTCGTCGCGCTCAGGCAGATCATCAGGCTATACAGTATCACAACGCCACAGAGGATGAACGCGACGTAGAGCACGCCATCCCCAAGCGAGGGAACGTAAGGATCGACTTCTCGGGTGCCCAGTGCCACGAGCGCTACGACGAGGATGACGAAACCCGCGAAGAAGTTGGAGAGTGCACTCCAGTCGATGCGGCGAAACGAGACGAGGAATTGAGTATCGATCGGCTTCAACAGCGCGAAATCCAAGCCGCCGGTGCGAATCAGTTCGCTGAATTCTTCCGCGTTGGGCATGAAGAACGTTTGCACCAGGCTGTTGACGAACCATGTCGTTGCCAGGAAGACAAAGAATCGATCGCGGTCCCAGCCGGTGTCTTCGCCGATGGATCCCGTGTACTGGAAAATGATCAAGTAGAAGCCGACATTCATCAGGGTCCAGCCGAGGCTGCTGACGCATTGGAAAAAGAAGTTCGCGCGGAACGTCATGTCCCGCACGAGACTATTGCGGGCGAACGTCAAGAACACTTTGGTGTAGTTGGGACGCGTCGAGGCGGATTGTGGTGGGTTCATTTCGTTGATCCTAACCTCCGAAGCCGCTGTAGCGATTCATGCCGCGTGAGTATGCGACGCGCGCCAGCACGATGAAGGCGACGAGCCACGCGGCCTCAATGCCGAGCTCGAGCCACAATCGATCTTCGGGCACTTTGCCAAGAAAGACGGCGGCGGGGAAATACGCCAAGTACTTGAACGGCAAGAATTGCACGAACCCCTCGATCCAATCCGGTAAGAGCGTGAGTGGGAACATGTGGCCGGAAAGGAAGAAGCTAAACAGCATGAACACGAATAGCAGCGATGAAACTTCGAGGAACCAAAATCCGATCATGCCAATCGCGGCTTCCATGAAGTAGCCGATGAGGAAGCCCATCACGAGCGTTGCGAGGAATGCGACGAACACGTTCATGGACGGAAACCCGTCGGTGAAGTAATCACGGCACAAGAAGAAAACGAGTGCAAATGGGGCAATCGCAACGGCGTAGTAAGCGACCTTGTGGGCGATGCGAGTGATGAGTAGGTAGCCGATCAGATCGATGGGTTGGATCATGTAGCGTTTGATTTCGCCTTCACGAATCTGGCGACTGATCCCCGAGGCCAGGCCAGGCATGCTTGAGAACGCCCGTCCGATCATGGTCAATAGGTAGTAGGCCACCATCTCCTCGAAACGGTAGCCACCGATATTCGCAGCATCCTCGCCAACCGCCTTGCCGATCGAATCGTAGACCGCGTACCACAGAAAAATTTGGGTCACGATCGGCAGGAATCGCATCAACGTCCCGAGGGCAAAGTCACCGCGGTAAACCAGTCGCTCGCCCAGGGCGGTGCGAAAGATCATCCACCACAACGACAATCGCCACTGCCAACCGAAGTCGGAGTGAGGGCTTTCGGACGCAGCGGTGGTGGCTGGGGGCACGGCAAAGCCGGGGTGGAAAGTTGAATCGTCGTGATGCGTAGTGATATCGCATCCGCGGGATTCTGGCGAGACTGTGGTCACTCGCCGCGGTGATCAGGTTAAACTCGTCGGAGTCCCCTGCCCTGCCCCGTTCGGAGTTCTTCGATGCGATTGCTTGTTACCAGCTTGATTTTTATTGCGATTGGTGCCAGCACCCCGGTGCAGGGATGGGCCGCAGAACCCGAGTACGAAGTCATCGATTTGGTGGCGGGTACCGAGAATGCGAAGCCCGATAGTGGTGATCGGCCGCAGCTGTGGATCGGCGAGAAACTACGACAAGAGCCGACGGCGGCAATCGTGATCTTGCCAGGCGGCGGCTATGGCAACTTGGCCATCGACCACGAAGGTCACCAGATCTCCGCGTGGATCCAGTCGCTCGGCATTCGTGCCGCGATTTGCACGTATCGCCACCGCGGCAAAGGGAACGACGGGAAGGGTTATGGGCATCCCGTGCCGATGCAAGACGCGCAAGCGGCAATCCGTTACTTGCGCGCTAATGCGGATCGTTTGGCCATTGATCCCAACCGCATTGGCATCGTCGGATTTTCGGCCGGTGGTCACTTGGCGTCGACGGTTTCCACGCACTTCGCCGAGATTGACTCCGCGAGCGAAAATCCGTCAGCGAGAGTCTCTTCGCGACCGGACTTTAGCATTCTTTGTTACCCCGTGATCGCGCTGGACGCGGAGTACACGCATCGGGGCAGCCAAAAGAACTTGCTCGGGGCCGACGCGAGTGCTGAATTGATCGAATCACTCTCCAATGAAAAGCAAGTCAGCCAAGAAACGCCACCCACGTTCCTCTTCCACACGGCCGAGGACACGGGCGTGCCACCGGCGAACAGCTTGGTGTACGCGCTGGCTTGTGCGAAGCATTCGGTGCCCGTCGAGCTGCACTTGTTCCCGCAAGGACGCCATGGGATCGGACTGGGTCAAGATGTTCCCGGTGCGTCGCAGTGGCCAAGTTTGTGTGCGGATTGGTTGCGACGACTGGGGATGCGTTAGACCGGTGCAGTGATGCCGCGTAGCTCATGCTTCGCGGCTGAAACCTGGACGCCCGCGAGGACTATCCGATGCGTTGTTTGAGCTCGGTGGCGAGATCGGCGATCTTGACTCGTGTTTGCTCGAGGGTGTCGCGATCACGGATCGTGACGGTTTTGTCGGTGAGCGACTCGCCATCGACGGTAATGCAATAGGGTGTACCGGCTTCGTCCTGGCGACGGTAGCGTCGGCCGACAGCACTTTTCTCGTCGTAAAAGACGGCCATGTCACGTTTGAGTTCGGCATAGATCTCCATCGCGACGTCAGGCATGCCATCTTTCTTGACGAGTGGGAAGATCGCAGCCTTGATCGGCGCCAGACGGGGATGGAGTTTCATCACCACGCGAGCTTGCGCCTTGCCATCTTCGTCCGGTGCTTCGTCCTCGGTGTAGGCTTCGCAGAGGAACGCGAGAACGCCGCGGTCGGCGCCGGCGGACGGTTCGACGACGTGCGGGATGAACTTGTCATTGGTGAGATCATCGCGATAGGTCAGATCTCGACCGCTGCCACGATACTTCGGTTTGCCATTCTCGTCCTTCTCGACTTCCATCGGCCGCGTTGACGGATCGAGTTTGCCTTCCATATGGCTGCGCAAGTCAAAATCGCCGCGGTGCGCAATGCCTTCGAGTTCGCCGTATTCGCCGGCGGGTAGGAATGGGAACGCGTACTCAATGTCCGCAGTACCGACGCTGTAGTGCGCCAGTTCTTCGACATGGTGTTCCCGCATGATCAAATTCTCACTCGACAGTCCGAGTGAGGTGTACCAGGCCATGCGGCGATCTCGCCAGTAGCGATACCACTCCTGGGATTGGCTCGGGTGACAGAAAAACTCGATCTCCATTTGCTCGAACTCACGGGAACGGAACGTGAAGTTGCGAGGCGTGATCTCGTTGCGAAAACTCTTGCCGATTTGTCCGATGCCGAACGGCACTCGCACGCGGCTGCTATCGAGAACGTTCTTGAAGTTGACGAAGATGCCTTGAGCCGTTTCCGGACGCAGGAACACGGTACCCTCTTCGCCCGCCAAGGCGCCGACGGTGGTCTTGAACATCAAGTTGAATTCACGTGGCTCGGTCAACGTTCCGAGCGACTTGGAATCGGGGGCGAGGACATTGACGAACGAGTCGAGTTTATCGAGCGTGATCGATTCACTACCGACGGTGAGCTTGTCCGCATCCTTGGGCCGGAGCTTGAAATACTTCATGCCGCGGCGGGTGACTTCCTCGAGTTCCTGCTCGGTTTCCGCCATGGTCGTGACAAAGATCTTCTCGCTGTTGCGCTCGACAAAACGGCCGCGAACCTGGTCGTGGCGATAGCGTTTCTTGGATTCACGGCAATCGACCATGTAGTCGTGGAAGAGGTCATAGTGACCGCTGCATTTCCAGACTTGGGGATGCATGATGATGGTCGAATCGAGTCCGACCATTTCGAAGGTCGCGGGGGCTCCGGCGGCTTGCACGAGTTCGTTGTGACCGGCGATCATGTCGCGCCACCAAGCGTCCTTCAAGTTGCGTTTGAGCTCGACGCCGAGCGGGCCGTAGTCCCAAAATCCCTGCAACCCGCCGTAGATTTCGCTCGATTGAAATAGGAATCCGCGTCGTTTGCAGAGCGAGACGATCTTGTCCATCGATTTCATGGCAGCGTTAATTTTCTGGCAAGGTAAAAAATGAGAATCAAAGTGAGAATGTAGAGATTCATCACGCTGGCGGCGAGGGTCGGGGCGGAAGCGATCGTATCCGCCACACGGGGTGAGCGGCTATGCCGCTAGCCACCGGCGAGGCCTAGAACCAGCCCAGGCGAACCCGAGCGGCTGGATTGTCCCATCAACTTGGGTGCGGACGAACTGTTAATACCGAGAGTTGCCGTAGCCGAGTGGGGCGGCGATTTGAGTACCGACCTGTGACCGCGAAGCATCCAGATTCGAGTTGATTTGGCGGCTCAGCGCCGCGACCCGCTCGCTCACGGCGGGCTGGGCACCGTTGAGTGCGAGTGCCTGCTGGTAGTTCTGCAACGCCTGGGTCAGATCCCCAGATTTTTCGCGGAGTCGTCCCAGTGCTAACCAAGCTCGCGAGTTATTGGCGTCCTGGAGTACCGCATCCTCGAGATACTTCAGCGCCGTCGCCGGTTCGCCATGCTCCTCGTACAACCGGGCCAGCTCGATTCGTGGCTCGGAGTATTGCGGGTTTTGCGATGCCCAGTTCTTCATCAGCGCGAAAGCACGATCGGGGCGGTTGGTGTCGCTCAATAGCACCGCGAGGCCGCGGTGGCACTCGACGTGGTTGGGGTCGTGGTCGAGACACTGGTTGTAAAGTGCCTCGGCTTGTTCCGTCAGCTTGGCGTCACTCCGTTGCAGTGCCAAGCGGTGCGTCGTGGCGGCCAAATTGTAGTAGCCGTCGGCGTTTTGAGGGTTGCTCGTGATCGCCTGCTGGAATTGCTGCAGCGCCGCCGTGTACTGGCCCTGCTCGTAAAGCCTTGCCCCAGTGGCGTTTTGGCCACTCGCGGCCCAGTGGCACCCGCCGAGTGAGGCGAGAAAGCTACCCAGCGATAACGAAATCACGATCCAGCCGATGTCTCGGCGCTGCATCGAACTAACCCCTGGAAGCGAGCTGTGACGATGGGAAGGTATTGCGTGGGACATG
>JBBSJZ010000299.1:0-7582 GCA_038256795.1 Pirellulales bacterium
AGGCGAAGGATTTTACAGCAGGACGGTATTGTTTCACTTACATACCCGCGGTTCCACGTTCGTCATCAGTTTGCATCGGGACGAATCCAGAATCTCGATCACACGTGGCCTGCGAAAAACATTCAAGCGGTATGTCGATTCGCGGGTGCGCCTTCGCCAAGCATTTTTTTCCAGTAGTCGGACACAGGGCCTGCGTAGGTGTGACAGAACGGGCACACCGAGAGGTAGAGTCCGATTTGCACACTGCACTTGGGACACGATCGAGTTGACGCTTCGGTCGCTGATGTTTGTCCCTCGTGCGACTTCATGATCGGCGCGTCAGGCCCGGAGTCGTCGAGGATGCGCAGCACCGCCGTATCCGAAAGCCGATCGGAACTGGCTCGGGGGACCGTCACGGGAGTTCCGCACTTAGGACAGGGGAGCGTTTTACCACTCAATCGGTGTGCGGCGTGAATTCGGTGACCTGCGTCACATGTGACGACTGTGAAACTCATTTTTCCATCCTCGGTTGGGTTGATTTCCTACTCCTCCATCAAACCACGAACCGCTATCCGAGTTCCGTTGCTTTTGGAACCGGTTCGTTTCAGTTTGTATCGGTCGAGGCGGCCACGCGGCATTCATGCTAAAACAGAAATGACACCGCGGCCCTGGTCACCAACCGTTCCGACGAACTCTCGCACGATGCAAAACCCAAACGCAAGCCGTCTTTTACTGGTCGAGGACGATGTTGAGCTTTCCTCCATGGTGGCTGAGTTTCTTTCGCAGAATGGATTCGAGGTGAAGACGGAGTCGGACGGGGCCAAAGCGGCGGAGCGTTTGATCAACGAGGATTTCGACGTCGCGGTGCTCGATATTGGGTTGCCGAACATGGACGGGATTTCCGTATGCCGAGCGGTCCGATCACATTTTTCCGGTCCGATTTTGATGCTGACAGCGCGCGGTGACGAAATCGATGAAGTCGTTTCGCTCGAAGTCGGCGCCGATGACTACTTGACCAAGCCGGTGAGGCCGCGTGTCTTGCTCGCTCGGTTGCGGGTGCATTTACGACGTTCATCGGATACGCCGTCGGCTTCACAACCTTCGTTGATCGAGGTGGATGGGCTGGCGATCGACGCTTCGAGCCGCAGCGTGTTCTTGGACTCGGTACCGATTGAGTTGACCACAGCCGAGTTCGATTTGTTGTGGTTGCTCGCCGCGAATGCTGGAAGTGTGGTGGATCGCGAAGTGATTTACCAAGAGCTTCATGGGGTCCGCTACGACGGATTAGATCGCTCGATTGATCTTCGGGTGTCACGATTGAGAAAGAAAATCGGCGACGATCCGAACCTGCCACAACGGGTCAAGTCAGTTCGCGGCGTCGGCTACATCCTGGCGTCCAAATCATGACGCGGATGTTTCTGCGTTTCTATCTCGGCGTGCTACTCATTTTACTTCTGGCGTGGGGAATCCTGGCGTATGTCTATCGAGCCCGTAGCGAGGCCAAGAATATCCGCGTTGTCGAACTGGCGTTGGGCGGCGGCACCAAGCTGGCTCGCGAGAAACTCGACGCCGCGACGGGTGAAGCTTTCGACACCGCGCTCAATTCGGTTCGCATGGATTTCGACTATCCCGTTAACGTGGTCACCTTCTTAGGACGCCCCATGGGCGACGAGCAATCACGGCGGCTTGTTGCTGGCGAGCCGGTGTTTTACGGGAGAAACATTTTAGTCGCATTGGCCGATCGCGAGCGTCTCATTGAGTTTGGCCCATTACCAGCGTTCGCGGGTCCAGACCAACGTGAAGTCGTATTCGGAGTCGGCGCGATTTTATCGCTGACCGCGATCTCCATCGCGATCTTGCTTCGTCCGGTCGCGATTCAATTGCGTTCGGTGGAGCGGACGGCGACAGCCATCTCGGCTGGCGATCTGTCGGCACGGATCAACACCAGCGCGGCACCCAAGGGACTCGCTTTCGCCTTGGCCTTCAACAAGATGGCGGACCGCGTGGAAACGCTGTTACGAATCCAGCGAGAGTTGTTGCAGGCGGTGTCGCATGAGTTGCGTACCCCGTTGGCGAAAATCCGGTTCGCAGCTGACTTGATCGAAACTGCCGCGACGAAGGAAGAGCGACGCAGGCGTCTTGATGCCGTCGATGACGCAACTCAAAAGCTTGATGATCTTGTTGGTGAATTGCTGGACTACGTGCGACTCGAATCCGTGGTTGCCGAGGCTGAGGTGACGCGATGCAATGTCCACGCGTTAATTGCTGAGTTGCTCGACACCCATGCGAGCTTGAACCCGAGTGTCCGCTGCTCGATGGCCGCAGGTGACGAAGTCGTCTCCTGGTACGGCGATCGCAAAAGTATTTCGGTGGCGATCGGTAACTTGATTAGCAATGCCGTGAAGTTTGCCGCGAGTGAAGTTCAAGTTGCTGCGTACCAGCAAGCGGGAAAGATCATCGTCGAAGTGGATGATGACGGTCCGGGGATTTCTGAGAGTGATCGCGAACGCGTGTTCGAGCCGTTCGTCAAACTCAGTCTGCCTTCCGAACGAGGCGTCGGACTCGGTTTGGCTTTGGTCAATCGCATCGCGACCCGTTGTGGTGGCACGGTATCGAGCGCAACGAGTTCGCTGGGGGGCACGACCTTCAAACTGTCGCTTCCGTCGGCACCGATTCCAGCCGATTCTTGAAACACACTTTAATGATTTTGAGCGCTGCATAGCTCACCTCACCGCCCAGCGATTCGTAGATCGATTTCAGGGGGCCGTCATCCACTCGGGCGAGTTTCGTTTCGATACGTCGGGGGTGATGTCCGTCGCCAGCTTGTTGAGTTGGCAATGAGCGACAATGACCGCGAGGAAATCGTCGCCAAAATCATCGAGCTTCTTCTCGCCGACACCGCGAACGCGTCCCAGCGCGGCCAAGGAAGTGGGTCGATAGCGTGCGAAGTCTCGCAGTGTGGCGTCGCCAAAGACGATGTACGCCGGGACATTTCGCTCGCTCGCCAAACGACTTCGTCGTTCCCGAAGTTGCTCGAACAAGTCGCGATCGACGCCGTCCCACGACTCTTCGCTCACCGGGCTGGACTTCGATTTCGTTGCCACCGTCGGTCGACTCAGTCGTGGGTCGCCGTCGCGACGGAGCAATCGTCGACCGGATTCGGTGAGCGTTAGGACTTGGTATTCGCCCGTGCGATTGAGGAACCCTTGGGTGATGAGTTGATCGATCCACATTCTCGCCGCTTGCACGCCCTCGCGAGCGAGCAATCCGTAAGTGCTGAGTTGGTCATGTCCCAATTCACGGACGCGACCTTCACCGGAACCCGACAATACTTTGGCGGTGTGCGAGGCTCCGAATCGCTCTTCGAGGCGAAGCACGCACGACAAGATTTTCTGACTCAGCGTGATGGGATCATCGACGAGTGCGACTTCGTCCAAACAAACGTCGCACGCGTTGCAGTTGTCCGTCGCGTACTCTTGGCCAAAGTGCTCGACGAGCGCCTTGTGTCGGCAAACGACGCCACTGCAAAGTTCGCTCATGGAATGGAGCGATTGCACGGACGCAGCAGCATTGTCGGGGCTGTCACCCTCCATGATTTTTTTCCAAGTGACAACATCGCCCCCGGAATAGATCAACACGCATTCCGACTCGAGACCATCGCGTCCCGCGCGACCGCTCTCTTGTTGGTAGTGCTCGATTGACTTCGGCATCCCCGCGTGGACGACGTACCTCACGTTCGACTTGTCGATGCCCATGCCGAATGCGACCGTGGCGACGATGATGTCGCATCCCTCATTGATGAACGCGTCCTGATTTGCCCGACGCTGGTCGTCGGGCATGCCGGCGTGGTAGGCAAGCGATCGGCAACCCATGGCATTGATGGCGGCGGCGGTCCGTTCGACCTCTTTGCGGCTGATGCAGTACACGATCCCCGATTCACCGCGATGCCGCTGGATCACTTCGGTAACCTGTTGCAACCGTCCGCTCGCCCGTAGCATCCGATAGACGAGATTGGGTCGATCGAAATCGCCGACCAAGATATTCGGTGCGACCAACCCCAATTGTTTGGCGATATCGAGGCGAACGGGCTCCGACGCCGTCGCCGTGAACGCGTGCACGTTCACACCCGCGAATCGCTCCTTCAAGACTCGCAAGCCACGGTACTCGGGACGAAAGTCGTGCCCCCAGTTGCTGATGCAGTGCGCCTCATCGATGGCAAAGAACGAGACATTGGACTGCGCAAGAAACTCGAGCGTTCGTTCGGATAGTAAACGCTCCGGTGCGACGTAGAGCAGCTTCAACTCGCCCTGGCGAATCCGCGCAGCGACGTCGCGTTTCTCGTCCGGCGATTGCGTGCTGTTGACGAACGCTGCCGAAACGCCACAGGCGACCAAGGCATCGACTTGGTCCTTCATCAGCGAGATCAGCGGTGACACGACCACGGCCATCCCGTCGCGACACAGGGCCGGAATTTGAAAGCACAAGGACTTGCCACCGCCCGTGGGTAAGACGGTTAAGCTATCCTGGCCAGCCAGCACGCAACCGATCGAATTCTCTTGAAGCGGTCGGAACGAATCGTAACCCCAAACCTCCTTCAAGATTCCCGTCGCACGCTGCATCAAATTCGTGTTTGCAAGTCCATCCATCGCTGTCCCCTCTCCTCGGTGCTCGGCGCCCGCCATGTCGCTCGCCCATAGCCGGCATGCGTCGATTACTTTAGCGTATTCACCGCCGTTGTTACCCATCGCGAACCCGCATTTTTCCTGAAAGCTCGCCTCATGTCTCCTCATTTGCGTTTACTTGCATGGCTGGTTTTGGCCCCCGCGATCGCGTCGGCCAACGATTCGACTCGCCCGGAAAATCCATCCGGGAACGCGAGTCCCGGTGCGATCAACGACTGGCTCGACGCGAATCTACCGTCGTTGAGCGAGACCTACGTTTGGTTGCACGCGCACCCGGAGTTGTCATTCGAGGAACAGGCCACGGCGAAGTATGTGGCGGAGAAATTTCGCGGCGCCGGCTTTGAAGTCACGGTGGGCGTGGGGGGGCACGGAGTCGTGGCAATGATGACGAATGGTGAAGGACCGACGTTGATGCTACGCACTGATTTGGATGGGCTGCCGGTGACTGAGCAAACGCCGCTCGCTTTCGCTTCGACGGTGCAAGTCGACGTGCCCGGCGGCGGAAAGAGTGGTGTGATGCACGCCTGTGGCCATGACGTGCACATGACCAATTTGATCGCCGTAGCTCAGTTCCTATCGCAACATCGTGATGATTGGTCAGGCACGTTGATGTTGATCGGTCAACCGGCTGAAGAAAAAGGTGCTGGCGCCCGCGCGATGCTGTCGGACGGTTTATTTACCAAGTTCGAGAAGCCCGACTTCGCCGTCGCGATGCACGTGTCCGCCGACACTCCGACGGGCTCGATCAAGCTGCGGCCTGGCTACGCGCTCGCGAACGTGGACAGCATTGACATCACCGTCAAAGGTCGCGGTGGTCACGGTTCGGCCCCGGATACGACGATTGACCCGATCGTCCAGGCCGCCGAGTTGGTCATGTCCTTGCAAACCATCGTCAGCCGCGAAGTCAAACCACTCGAGCCAGCCGTCGTCACCGTCGGTTCGATTCACGGCGGATTCAAGCACAACATCATCGGCGATGAATGTCACTTGCAATTGACCGTCCGCAGTTACGGCGAAGTCGTGCGCCAGCAATTGCTCAAAGCGATCCAGCGAAAAGCTCTTGCCGTGGCTCAGAGCTACGGAGCACCCGAACCCGTGCTCGTGTTCAGCGAAGGAACCCCATCGCTCAAAAACGACGAGCAACTCACGGCTCGTTTGCGAAAAGTGTTCGAGACAACCATCGGTGTCGAACAAGTGGGCGTGTCCGACCCGTCGATGGGCGGTGAAGACTTCAGTCAATACGGCATCGCGGGCGTGCCGATCTTGATGTACGGGGTGGGCTCCGTGAACCAAGATCGATTGTCACGCTACGAGTCGATGGAGGTGCCACCCCCGTCGCTGCACAGCGGCATTTATTACCCCGACTTCGAGCCGACATTGCGCACCGGCGTGAAGACGATGGTGGCCGCGGCGCTCGATCTTCTCGCCATGAGCAATGACCCCCTTCCCAGAGACTGAGCGGTTTCGTGGTGAGTGGCGGCGTATTCAATCATGTCGGCCCGGTGGCTGGACCCAAAGCCGCTTACGCGACGCGTCGTTGCACGGGCCGGACACCGGCGAGTTGGTCGGTGAGATCGTCGCTGATGCGCACAAACAGTTCGTCAATCAATCGTTTCGATTTCCCCCAATCGAAATACTGGCCAAAAATACGCGTCCGAATCTCGACCAGTACTTCGTCGGCTTCCTGTCGGAGCAACACCAGCAATTCACCTTGGTTCGTGTACAGACTCGACGGAATCTTTACCGTCAAACCGCACTGCATCGACGCTTGATGCACGTCGGTGACCTCGAGCGAGTTCTTGGCCAACGCGCATAGCAGTGATAGCAGCACTCGACCGGGCGCGGCGGTGAATGAACCACGCGCCCAGCGAAGTGTTTTGATCCCGATCTTGTCGTAGATCGGCAGTAATGCGCCGTTGAGTTTTTGCAGTGAAACACCGACCGGTGAAACCGCGTCAAAGATCCCGAGCAGATCGTCAGCGGTGAGTCCAGGCGTGATTCCCCAAGCTGCCGCGGCGAGTCGATCGCGCGCGAATTGCGTCGCGAGCACCGCCTGATAATCCAGATCGCGTGTCCAGGCCTGGTCGGAATCATCGGCTGGCAACTTCAGGGCCGGCGGCCGATTGAGCGTTGGTCGACGAGTCTCGAAGGACTTCGGCGTGGCGAGTTCATCCTCGACGAGATGGGCAATCACCACACCCGCGTCAACGTGAGCTTTAGCAGGCGTCTCGATGTCTGGCATCGGCACGATTTGCTGGTTCAAACCACAGCTCGGGCAAAAGCGGGCGGCGCCATCAACGCCACAGTGAACACAAAACATTTCGAGGCTCCTTCGTCACTTCACACGGCCCCATCATGGGGACGGGATCTCTCACCCGAATCGTTGCAAATGCGATTGCTGTTCCGCAAGGCCGATCCGAACGTGACGCAAATTTTGATAGACGTTGCCGCGAAACGATCATGAAACACCCAGGCGTCACGGTCACGTTACCAAGTCGTCCCCACGCTCGAACGCGAGATTGGTTCAAGCTTTCTGAGTTGCGGTGACATTGTCTCAATACCCACATTCGGTTCGATCCCGAGTGACTTACCGGCAAAGCGGTTGTCGGTCCAGTCGAGCCCCGCGAGATCGCAGCGAGCTTCGATGACAGTGTGCATTGCACAGGAGACTTGGTTGCCTCGAAAGACGGTTTTGATTGGTGGGAGTGAAGCGTTCTCGTCGTCGCTCAAACCGATCAAGATCGAGTGCTCGCAATCGACGAGCGTGTTGTTCTCAATCGTCACTCTCTGGACCTGGAAATAGCGGTTTGCGGGCGAGTTAGGGATGCCCATCATCACGGTAATCCCGGAACGTGCGTCGTCACCGGTCAATCGATAAAAGTAATTGCCACGGATAACATGGCCTTCGCCGATGATTCGGA
>JBBSJZ010000300.1:0-7579 GCA_038256795.1 Pirellulales bacterium
AAAACAGGGCGTCGAGGGCGCTGGCTGAGCTCGATCTCGGTGATCGGTTCCTGCAACGTGTCCGCGCCTCGGCAGCCGGTGTCTTGGGTGATAGCGAAGTCGGACGCCGGGTGCTAAGTCTTTGTGATGACCACGCCGATGCACGTGAGCTGATCCAGGTGGATCGCAGTAGCGGGTCAACCGTGATCGCCGTCGTCGGAGCGACCGGCCAAGGCAAGTCCTGGTTGATTCGCCAGCTCGTTCGCCGGGCGCCCGTGGCGGCGAGTATTCGGAGTGGCAATAACCTCGACGAGGCGACTGAGAAGCTGACGTGGGTCGGGCCGCAACCGCCTGCGGATCTGGACGGACGCGTCGAAAAATACTTGCCCTGTGAAGCGACGTTGATGGAGCCGGTCGGTGTCCCGTATGTGCTCGTCGATGCCCCTGGGTCGACGGACGATCGCCGCGGCATTGCCGCGACTGCGGCGCGCGCCTTGGCGCTGGCATCCGTCATCATCCTGGTGGTTCGTCGCGACCAAATTCGCAGCCAAGCGGTCGGGATGCTGACGGAAGCGACCGAAGGCACGCTCGTCGTGACCGTCGTCAACGCGGTTCGCACCCGCGATGCGGAACTCGATGCCGACGTCGACGCCCTCCTCTCGAAGCTGCGACGCGTGGCGGCAACCAGTGTGTTCGCGGAACCGGTCATCGTCGACGATTTCGAGATTGGTGAGCGCGACGAGAAAGCCACCGGCGAGTTCGCAGCGACGATGGTAGCGAGCCAATTGCGAATGCAGCTCGCCGATGGCTGGGACGGTGACCAGCGTAAATCGACGCGTCTCGCCGCATTGGACATGCGCTTTCGTGCGGCGCTGCACAGTGTTCTCCGCGAACACTTGCCGGGGTTGACGTCCGCGATCGCCCGGCTCAATGACGAAGCGGTCTCGCTTCCCGCGCAAGTGGCCGAATCGCTCGTCGGTGCGGGCGGCCCGCTGCGGGCGGTGATCCGTTCGCGACTGCGAGCATCGCTACTCACCGAAACGTTGGCGATTTGGTTCCCCTACCGATCGCTCATGGGCGTATTGAATTTGACGCACGGTGCCTGGGATCGCGTCGCGCTATCACTATCCGGTTCGCTGCCGAGCCTGATCGGCGCGGCGTGGACGAGTGCCCAGAACTTGCGTGATGGACACGGCGCGGAGCAAACCGTTCGCGACGGATTGCGGGTTCGCAGTGCCGCAGCGGTGGCGGATCGCTTGGCCCCCCTGGCCGCACGATTCCGCGATGAACTCGCCCAACTTCGGCGCGAGCCACGCGACAAGCACGCTGAAACCCGCAGCGACACGTCCCGCTCCAACGTCGCTTACCTCGCCGGCATCGATACGTTGCAAGAACGTTCCCAGGCGATCTTTGATGAAGTGATCGATCGTGTTTCCGTGCCGCGATCTTCGACATTTGTCGCGGGACTCGTCGGTACCGTGATGTTTTGGGGCATGCTGAGCGGCCCGATTGTGACGCTCTATCGCAAGTACTTCGCCGCCAGCATCATGACGCTGACGCAAACCGGTGGTGACCTCGACGCCGACCCGCATCCGAGTGCTGCGATGATGTTCACGAGCATCATCCTCTCGCTACTGCCGCTCGCCATCTTTTCGATGTCCGTGGTCTCGTGGGCGCAAGGCCGCAATCGGGTCGAGCAAGCGGAAGTGGCAATCCGCAGTGGTCATCGCAAAGCGATTCGCGAGCTGCAACTATCCGGCGTCCTCGCACTCCGCTGGGACGACCCATTACTCGCCGATGCCGAGTTCTTGCTGTCCGCCGGTTCGGCCGGTGCGGAAATCGATTCATGATGGAAACGTACATTTCGTTCTTGTCCACACTCGTCCTTGCTCAAAGCTCAACGAGTGACTCAGGTGCCGGAGCCACCGGTTTGACCGATATCGTGCTCAGTGGCGGTGTGTTCGGGTTGTGCATCATCCTGACGCTGTTTTCGCTCAGCATCGCGACGGCGTACCTGATCTTTGATCAATTCATGTCGCTCAAACGGACGGAGATTTTGCCGGACGGAGTCAGTGAGACGGTGCGACAGTCGTTGCTAACGGGCCGGCCGATCGAGGCGGACGCGGCGTGCCGAAGATCGCCCAGTGTGCTCAGTCTCGTGTTGTTGTCGGGGCTCAGCGAATTGGATCTGGGCTGGCGTGAAGTCGAGAAGGCGGTCGAAGACTCGCTCGCTGAACAGGCTGCCCGGTTGATGCGAAGGATCGAGTACTTGGCCGTGATTGGCAATATCGCACCGATGGTCGGATTGCTCGGTACCGTGACCGGAATGATTTTGACGTTCCAGCAGGTCGCGAGCACGCGGGGCGCAGCCGGTGCAGGCGATTTGGCAGAAGGTATCTACCAGGCGCTCGTCACCACCGTGGGCGGTTTACTCGTCGCTATCCCGGCACTCGGAGCTTTCGCGATCTCACGCAATCGCGTCGATGCACTCGTTGCCGAAGTCGCCCACCAAGCCCAGCACGCGTTGCTGCCGATCAAACGACGTCCCGTCACGCGCGTTCGTCCCCCAGCAGCCAACCAACCGAACGCTGCCAACCAGCCAAGTGCTGCCAATCCGAAGCCGGCTACGAAGCCTGGATTGGTGGTCGACGAACCCAAGAAACCGCCCCGCAGTGTGCCCTAGCGTGAAGCGACTCTCTCGCCGCAAGAAGTTTTTCTTCGCCGCAATCACGGTCGCGTTCTTCTTCGTCGGTATCGAAACGCTGCTGA
The DNA here is from genome assembly GCA_038256795.1 of Pirellulales bacterium. Taxonomy (GTDB): domain Bacteria; phylum Planctomycetota; class Planctomycetia; order Pirellulales; family Pirellulaceae; genus JBBSJZ01. The sequence goes on from JBBSJZ010000300.1 coordinate 2,749, forward strand.
AAATTGTCGGGGTTGAGCCTGAACCGCTCCGCGATCCCTACGTCGGCTTTGCGAGCTATTCGCCGGTGATGGAACGTTCGCAAGCGGAAGACGGTCGAGAGGTGTTGATGACTGCAGCCGCCAAACAGGTTTGGTTCAACGCGCAAACCGTGCCGCTTCATAAGTCCGCGGGAACGCGCCGCATCGTGTGCGTCGGTGGCTCAACGACCTACGGACGACCACTAGCCGACCCCACCTCCTACAGCGGCTACTTGCGAAAGTTGCTGCCGATTGCGGATCCGAGCCACGCGTACGAAGTCATCAATGCGGGCGGTGTTAGCTATGCGAGTTACCGCGTGGCCGCCGTGATGGACGAGTTTGCCGATTACGAACCCGATCTGTTCATCGTGTTTTCGGCGCACAACGAGTTTCTCGAACGAAGAACCTACGCGGCCATGTTCGAAAAATCTCAGTGGCGAATGTCGGCGGAGTCCGTCTTGCGCCAAACTCGATCGTGGTCGGCGATCGAGCGGGGCCTGCTGCGAGGCCGCGCGGCGCTGGGGGGAACTTTACACACTGCCCGCGAAACACTGTCGACCGAGGTCGACGAGCGACTCAATCACACGCCTGGACCGAGCGACTATGTGCGTGACGACGTCTGGACCCAAAACGTACTGCGTCATTACGAGTTCAACCTCAATCGCATGATCGCTATCGCACGCGGTGCGGGAGCCTCGATCGTGTTCGTTGATCCCGCGAGCAACGAGAAAGATTGCTCTCCGTTCAAAGCCGACGAGCCCTACTACGAAGACGGTCGCGATCTATTTGAGCTCGGGTTGTATGACGAAGCCGGTACCGCGTTCCAGGCCGCGATCAATCGCGACATTTGTCCATTGCGCGCGACCAGTGAAATCAGCGACATCGTCCGCCGCGTCGCGACCCAGCACCATGCGCCACTCGTCCCGTTCAAGAAGCGTTTGCGTCAGCGGTGCCTGGATGAGTACGGACACCCTTGCTTGGGCGACGAGTACTTTGTCGATCATGTCCACCCGACGGTTGAAGTTCATCGCGATTTGGCGACATGGATTATCGACACGTTGACCGAGTCAAATTGGCTCAATGAGAACCGGCTCAACGATGAGCGTATCGCCAAGATTGATAACGAGATTCGTGGCGCTATCAATAGCCGAGATCACGGGATCGGCTTTCGCAATCTCGCCAAGGTTTTTCACTGGTCTGGTAAGTTCGACGAAGCGCGACGACGAGCACTCGATGCACTGAGAATCTTGCCCGACGATCCGGAGAGTCGCTACGTGCTCGCTGATTGTCTGACGCGGCTGGGAAAAACCGATGAGGCCATTGAGCAGTACGAGGATCTATTCGCGATTACGGACTACGAGCGTGCGATGCTGCCGTTCGGGGAACTGCTGGCGTACACCGGGCAATACGGACGCGCGAAAGCTTACTTGATCATGGCTACCGCGTCGCCGAGTGAAAGCGTCCGACGGCGCGCCTTGGAAACGTTAGCTCGAGTCCACGAGGCACTCGGTGAAACGGAGCTCGCCGCCGACGCTCGCTCTCAGTTTTGATCGATGCGAAACGTTCAAAATTTGCAATGACCTAAAATCGAGTCACTCGCTCGCTATTTCACGAACGCACGAGTCACCGCGGTTCCTGAACCGGCCATTTTTGGTCGGGGGTTCGCTTCGCTGGTGATGATGCGCTCGCGGCACGTTCCCCGTCGCCGCGAATCGGCTCAACCGGTTGCGAAGTGAATGAGTTTACGAGGCGTGTTTGCCAATCGTCCATCCGCTCGAGGCGAGCCGCTCACGGGCAAAGGCGGCCGCCTCCGGCTCGAGGCTCGTGGCGAACGTATCGTTCCATCGATTGAGGAATCCAAATAGTGAGATCGTCGCTCCGAGCTCGACAATTTGCTCGTCGGTGTAGTGGCGTTTCAAGTCCACGAAGTGTTCGGGGGTGACAGCGTTGGGGCAGCTTCCGGCAGCCAACGCGAATCGCAGCGCCGATTTTTCGGATTCGTCGAATAGATCGCTGCGATCGAATTCCCACACGGCTTCAAGCTTCTCTGGCGTCACGCCTTGATCACGCGCTTCTCCGATCGTATGGGCTTGGCAGTATCGGCACCCGGCTGCACCACTGGCGACATGAGCAACCAAATTCTTGAGTGCGAGAGGCAGTCGATTCTTCGATCTCAAATTGCGAATCGTCCAGACAACATTCTTCACGATTAAACGAAAGCCGGTCCAAATCGGTACCCTCGCATCGGCGGGTTGCCCGAGAATATTGCCGACCAGCAAGGTAAAACTGCTCAACACCGCAGGATTACGGGCCATGGTACGCATCGAATTGGGCACAAATCCAAGGTGTTCTCGCGTGAGTCGAAAGATGAGTTCGCACTCACGCGACTCGGCGTCCGAGAGTGGTGTTAAACCGGCTGGCATGGTGGTGATCCTTTCCGAGGTGACTCGCTATGCTAAACTACCGCCGTTGATCCATCCGTGCTGAGACCCCCAACAAGAATCTGAGCCGCCCCAACCATGAAGTTCTGGTCATCGTGTATGCAACCGAATTCCTTTCGATGTTTTCAATTTGCGGCAACGTCATTGTTGCTTGTCGCGATTGTCGGATGCAACGCTGCGAATGAGCGGAGCAGTACGCCGGGGCCGGAAGATGCCGACGCTCCGGCCGAATTCACGACCACGGACTCGGGATTGAAGTACCGAATTCTGCGTCGCAGCGACGGCAAGAGGCCGACGGCCGCGAGCACCGTTACCGTCGACTACGTCGGTTGGCTCGACAATGGCCGCGAATTCGATAGTTCGTACGAACGCCGCGAGCCGACGTCCTTCGGGCTGGGGCAAGTCGTTCCGGGCTGGACCGAAGGATTGCAATTGATCGGCGAAGGCGGCATGATCGAGCTCGAAGTGCCGTATCAACTGGGCTACGGCGAGGGTGGAAAGCCGGGCGCCATCCCACCGATGGCGACACTGCACTTTAAGGTCGAACTGCACGACGTGAAGAATTGAGTGCCGCTTGCGCTTTCATCACGGTAGATTTGGTTGCGGCCGACTATCCCATTAGGGCGTCTTAGCATTGGCGAGGGCAAGCAATGCGTAAGCGGTAACGAGTTGCCGATCGCCTTCCATCCAGCGTGGACTTCGCTCGTTGACCCAGGCCCCGTCGGGCTGCTGCAAACGAGCGAGCGTGCTGACAATTTCTTGACGCCAGGCGTGGGTTTGACCACTGGCATCGTCGAGCACCTCGACACCAGCGACGCCGAGTGACTTGGCAAAAGTTTGGTAGTAGTAAAACAATCCTTGCGCTCCCATGCCGGGGTTGTCTTCGAGTGAATACGTCTTGCGAATGAATTCCATCGCTGCCATCACGCGTGGATCATCACGTTCGAGTCCCGCGTAGATCATGCTCTTGAGGCCTGCGTAAGTCATCGAGCCGTAGCTGCGAAGGGCACCAGCGTCGTCGGTGCCTGCTTGGCTTTCGCCACCGGCTGCGGGCGTGTAATAGAAACCGCCGTCGTTGGTATCGTCCGCGTGCTCCGTATCATTCCCGTGTCCCTCGAGGTTTTGGCTACGCACGACAAACTTCAGTGCCCGTTTGATAGCTTCGTCGTCGGCGTCATTGCCGAGCTTGTTGAGCGCTTCGATAAAGAAGGCCGTATTGGAGAGGTCCGGACGTTTATGGCTGCCGTAACCGGCGCCGCCGTAAGCAGTGTCCCCAGGCTGGGCGCCATCGGCCTCGTCCCACTGCAATTCCTTCAAGAACACCTCGGCGCGATCCAGGACGCTGTCGTACTGGCCATCACGATTCGCCTCGATGAGTGCTGAGATCGCGACACAGGTTTCGTAGTTCTTATGCGACGAGCCGTCGGAATAGATGCCGCCATCCCCTTGGATGCGAGACTCGATGAACTGCAGAGCCTTTTTAATCGCGGGATCGTTCACGGCCGCCGGTCGGTGCTGAAGAATGGCGTCGACGCAAAGTGCCGTGACTGCGACGCCCGACTCGCCGCTGAATGAACCATTTTCGGCCTGGCCGCGTGTCTTCAAGAACTCAATCCCGCGGTTGGCAAGCGCGGTGATTTGGTCGTTGAGCGGTGCTGAGGAATCGATAGCGAATTCCGATTCAGCCGCCTGTGCCGATTGCGTGTCTTGAGCCGACACGGACGCTGGCAACGAACTCGCTTGAATCGAAAACGCTGCGACGACCGACAATGCAACGGGACGACTCAACCGATAACGCAAGAAAAAACGCATTTTTTGGAACCATGGAGGGGCGGAAGCGAAGCCGGGTACTGCCGCGTGGGCCAGAAGATGCATGGGCTGTGGAACCCGGCCCGCAAGAACGGTACAACCGATTCAGTATCTCAGTAGATGATAGCCCGAGACACCGCTGAGATACAGTCGCATGCTTGCGGATGCCGATGCAGGGAACATGTCCACCGCGCCCACCTACCGCACGCACTCAGCCGCCAATTCGGCGGTAAAGTCTACCGGCACGGCTGCTAGCGACCCGGCCGCTGTCCAGAAGCACTTTGTCCGCATCGACTCGGGACACCAGGTCACAGGAACTTCACCGGAACAATCCGTCGGCGAGACGAACGCCCCGGGTGTTGGCGAGACCACGCCATCTTCGCCGGGGGCGAGCGACGAGTCTACCGAAACGCTGGCAACTCGCCGGCAATCGTGGTTAGAGCTGCACGCTGTCGAGTTGATCGAGCGATTGCAGTCGTGGTCCGAGGATCTCGATCGTCGCGAGGCGCACCTCAACTCACGAACCGCTTTTCTCGAACACCGAGAGCGCCAGTTTCGTCTCC
>JBBSJZ010000301.1:0-7570 GCA_038256795.1 Pirellulales bacterium
AATGAAGGAGTGATGCGACAAATCGATTTGCAACTTCCGCCGGGATTGCTCAATCCACCGGCACATGATGACCCCCGCCAGTGCGCCGCAGTCGTCGCGGGTAATGTTGAAACCAGTCAACGCGTCGTCGATGTGTTGCTCGGGGCGCTCGGCGCGGCCGCAGCGAGCCAGGGCACGATGAACAATGTGTTGATGGGCGACGAGACATTCGGCTACTACGAAACGATTGGAGGCGGCAGCGGTGCGACGGCCTCAGCCGCTGGCGCGAGCGGTGTTCACTCGCACATGACCAACACACGCATCACGGATCCCGAAGTCCTCGAATCCCGGCTGCCAGTCCGCTTGCTCGAGTTCGCAATCCGTCGAGGTAGCGGCGGACTTGGACGGCATGCCGGGGGTGACGGGCTGGTGCGACGGTTTCAATTTTTGCGTCCGCTCGTCGTTTCCTTGATCACGAATCGCCGCACCTCCGGTCCCTACGGTTGTGAAGGCGGCGCAGCGGGACAACCGGGCTGCAATCAACTCGTTCGCAGGGGAGTCGTGACACGGCTGCCATCCGCAGTCAGGATCGATGTTGTTCCCGGCGATGAACTGGAAATCCGAACACCCGGCGGTGGTGCCTGGGGGTGCGAGTTCAAAGAGACCCAACCAAACACGGGAGCTTAGGATTGCGGCAACGTGGGCTTTCGCACTCGTCTCACCATCCGTCTCCAGAAATGTTTTCACACGGTCTCATCAAATTGATGAATCCCGAGCACTGGCCCCGCTCACTTATCTTCTTCGATGTCTTCATCGAGCTCGTCGTCGAGTATTTCGTCGAGCATATCGGACGTGAACAGGTCGCTGCCGAACGGCTTGTCGCTGATGGGTGCCGACGACGAATCGCCAAATCCGGTTGCCAAGTCATCGTCGTCGTAGTCTTCGTCGTCGAATTCATCTTCGTCTTCATCGAAGTATTGATCGTCGTCGCCTTCATCATCGTCATCCTCGTCCGCTTCGCCAATTTCCAACAACTCCGCGGGCGGATCGGTCTCGTCATCGGGAATCCAGCGGATCGTTGGCCGCGGTGGATCGGTCAGCGCGTCATTGCACTCCATCGCGCTCCAGGTGATTCCGCCGGGGCCATCGGCGGTATCGCCGTCGTCAACATCTTCGTCTTTGTTGAGCAAGTACAACGAAGCGTTGCGGAGAAATTCTTCGACTTCGGCGGGTTCATACTTGTCGGCAATGTAGATCGCTTCCATGTCGGGTAAATCGATTTGGCCATTGCCAACGGTATCCATCAGCGACCAACCTTCGACGGCACGAAACAGTCGCACGTTCGTCCACATGTCCAGCGGCGGGATATCGTGGTTCCAAGCCGAGTTCAATCCCTGGCGCAATCCGTGCTCATCGCGCAGCACTTCACCGCCGGGGTTGAAGTAACAAATCGCTTCGGGCAAATCGAGCAACGATTCGACCGCCTTGGTGAGAAACTTGAGTTCGTCGAGCGCGTCGTAGTCGTCGGGAACCAGCGGCAAATCCTCGTCATCACCGTTCTCTTCGGCTTCATCGCCCCCGAGTACGTAGCTAATCAGCAACCGCACGTGGGCCCGATGCGCCAGCACCGTCTCGGCGGCGTTGTCCCAACCCCAAGCTTGATCGCACGCTCGCTTCAAACAACCTGGAAAAGCGAGCGGTCCGAATTGCCCGAGTGACCAGGCCACAAACAATTCCGGCGACTCATCGGGATCACCCATTTCATCGGGCCAGGGCGAGTCCGAGGCCGTCACCAGCAGATGCCCGCCGACTTCGGCGCGGTAGTTATAAACGAGCGTCTCGTGCGTTTCTCCGCTGTCTCCCGGTTCAGTCCGTCCAATGAGCTGAAAATCCTTCAATCGGGCTTCCAATTCACTCACGGCTACGCCTTGGCGAACCAGGACGCACATGCCTTGAGTGAACAATCCCTTCGCCATGCCAAACAACCTTACCGAGAACTCGAATTTAATCTGAACGATTTTAAACGAGAACCACGAAACTCACGAGGCCTGGCAAAACGCAGCCCGACCCAATGCTTCGCCAGAATCGCACGACGAACCTCAGGCAGCCCGTCGGGTCGGGACGCCGGTCATGGATTCCACCGGCATTCGGATCCATGTCGGATGACCGGAATCGCCGCCGGATGTCATCGATGCCGGACCAAGACCGGTCCAGCGTCCGAATCGTGTTCGCCGCACCAGCACCTCGTACATCGCGAGCGATACCGCGACGGAGATTGCAAAGGATATCACCATTTTGATCGCACCCGGCGCCGATGGGAGCAACCATTTGAGGTCAATATGCACGAGCACAAGCAGCGGGTGATGGACGAGATACAACCAGAACGATGCCGCCGCGAGGTACGCCATCACACGGCCCGTGCGACGCGTGTTAGCGACCGCTACCGCGATTCCCACCGTCGCTAGCGATGTCGCTGCGGTCACCGTGAGTGTTGCCAATAAGGCTTTGGTCGCCAACGACTCATGCTGGCCCGCGTCCATCGCCAGGTGCCATCGCCCCATCATGAGTGCGGCGACACCGCAAACACTCGCGAGTCCGACGTAACGCCACTGCGCCAACCGCGACAGCGATAGCAGCTTCGGATCATGCGTCGCCCAAACCATCCCGGCCAAAAAAAACATCAAACTGTAGAGCCACTTGCTCGGCACAGGTTCGAAACGATGCTGGAATCCCCATACCACTTCCGGACGAATGCCAACCGTCATCACGGCAACGATTGCCGCGATCGGTAGCAGCACTGTCGGTCGTTGAATGTTTTTCAAGAGGCGCGAGAGACGCGAAGATCGCTGGGCGATCGTGGCGACGGCCGCAACCAGCACGATGTACGTCAACATGTAGAGCAGGAACCAAAGATGGCTGAGTCCCCACAGATCACGATCGACGCCGCCATCAAATTTCAAACTTTGCATCTTTCGCACCGGGATGATGCCTTCCGAGACCCAGCCACCAAGCCACAAATAGAAATCGATCGGCAAGATCACCAGCACTCCGAACAAGAGCGGTCGAGCCAGTCGCTTCCAACGAGCCGCGAGCATTCCCGACGGTCCGCGACGAACGAGCGTCGGCGTGAGCAAGAAACCCGCAATCACCAGGAAGACTGGCATGATGAAGATCTCGATCGACCAAAACATCACGTCGACCAGTTCACTCGCTGAATCCGTGACGGACCACGTCAGCCCCGGCATCGGATGACGCAGGTAAGGAACTCCGGCATGCAGCAGCACCACACCAAGCGCCGCCAGCACTCGCACCAAGTCGAGACCAGGGTTGGCGCCGCGATCATCATTCGCGCCACGATCGTGTGCCGCGTCGGCATCAGTTCGCGGCGCCGTTTTCGCGGCACCGCCGACGGCATAGAGTTTCAACACGTTCATCGTGCGACCGCTGATACCAAAGTTGTCTGGCTCGGCATAAGGCCAAATCAGTCCCAAACAATGATGCCCTCTTGAACGGGCGAAGCCCAAGACTCGCCGCAGTGTTCGCAGGTCCCAGTATCGACGCGACGTGGGTTGCCGCATTGACCGCAGCCGACGCGGTTCGCTTGCCGATAGATCGCGATCATCGACAGCGGCGCGGCCATTCCGAGGAGCAGCACCGACCAGCCGCACCCGTTTGGCTTTGGAATAGACATTGCGCCGTTTGGCAACGAATGCGCCGCGACCGGATTGGGTCTCGAGCAATCACGATTGCCAGTGATCGAGGGGTACATTTTGACGGTTATGCCGACGATTCGCGAAGCGAACCACGGGGGTCTTAGCGATTGTGCCGCGGGTAGGGTGACCCGCTGAAGTTCTCGCAATTCGTCGTGACCGGGATGTTTGAGCCCGGCAGATTGCAAATATACTAGCGCTCTCCGACAACTCTTCTCGGCTTTCCCGATCGCGACCTTTAGGATGCGTCCATGTCTGATTTTTCTGACGCTGCAGTCAACCGAGCTTCGAAGTCTGGGACTCCGGCACCGTTAGCCTCATCGGCATCGAGTGCCAAGGCTTCAGCCGCGGATGGAGGCAGCGACAACATTTTGCGACTCGTTCGCCAGCTCAACGGCACCATGGACTCCGCGATCGATGAGATCAACGAGATCAATTCTCGCACGAAGTTGCTCGCACTCAACGCCCGCATCGAAGCGGCCCGAGCCGGTGAATACGGTGCCGCGTTCGGAGTCGTCGCGGCTGAAATGCAAAAACTTTCGAGCAGCACCGCGGACGCGGCCAACCAGATGGCCAGCCGGACTCAGCGGACGATCCAGCAATTGCTCGACGTGATCGGCACGAGCGTTCGCGGCAATCGGTTGAGCGACATGGCAATTGTCAACATCGACTTGATCGATCGTAATTTGTACGAGCGATCTTGCGACGTTCGTTGGTGGGCAACCGACCCGGTGATTGTCGACGCGCTGACCCACCGCAGCCGCGACACGGCCCAGCGAGCGAGTGAGCGACTCGGCGTGATCTTGAATTCGTACACCGTGTACTGGGACCTCGTGCTCTGCGACGTGAAAGGCAAGGTGATCGCGAATGGCAAACCCAATCGCTATCGCACCGTCGATCGCGAAGTCGCTCGTTCGGCTTGGTTTAGTAAAGCGATGGCCACCAAGAACGGCAACGCTTTCTCGACGGAGTTACCGCAGCGCAGTCCGCTGGTGAACGACGAACCGGCGATGATTTACTCGACCGCCGTACGTCGCGGCGGCAAGGCGGACGAAACCCCCATCGGTGTTCTCGGGATCCTGTTCAATTGGGAAGCACTGGCACAATCCATCGTCAAGCGAACTCCGCTGGCGTCGAATGAACGCGACACGACCCGCGTGTTGATCGCGGATGATCAAGGCCGGGTGTTGGCGGATTCATTCGGTCGTCACCTGAGCGAGAGCATTCCCGTGTCGTGGCTCGAGCCGGTGGAATCGCAAGGCAAGGGCTTCATCACGGTTTCGATCGAGGGCAAACCGCACTGCATCGGTTTTGCGGACGCCCCCGGCTACGAGGGCTACACGACCAGTTGGAATTCTTTGGTGATCCAGCCGATCGCACGCAGCTAAGACCGAAAGTCAAACTGATGGAATGACTTCTCCACGGATGAGATCGTCGAAGGTTTCTCGTTGACGGATCAACTTTGCGGTGCCGTCCTCGATCATCACTTCGGCTGCGCGGGTTTTGCTGTTGTAATTACTCGACATCACGAATCCGTACGCACCAGCGTTCTCGAGAATGATGTAATCGCCGACGGTGACCATCGGCAATCGTCGACTGTCGACGTAGCCGCCTTCGCGCTGGGTAAAGATGTCGCCGGATTCACACAGTGGTCCGCCGACGATCGCGTCGACTTCATCGCGAGTCGACGCATCGCCCCTGGCGCCACACACCGAAATCGGATGGTGGGCTCCGTACATCACTGGGCGGGCCAGATCGTTGAAGCCGGCATCGAGCAGAAAGAATAGGTTGTCGCCCACTTTCTTGACGCTGCGGACTTCGGCGACGAGGTAACCGCTCTCGGCGGAAAGGTAGCGACCGGGCTCGATCTCGAGCGTCAAGCGATGACCAAACTCGTCACTCAACCGGTTGCGAGTCGCATCCCACAATTGAAAGTACTTGTCGAGATCGACGTAGGAATCGGTACTCTTGTAAGGCACGGGTAATCCGCCACCGGCGCTGATGGTGGTGAGCGTTCGGCCGACTTCGCGGGCTGTCTTTTCCATCGCCGCGCACACTTCGCTAAGGTGTTCGAGGTCGGTGCCCGATCCGATGTGCATGTGCAATCCCGTGACGGTGACTCCATACTGGTCGGCACGGCGGAGGCAGTCATCGATTTGGGTGTGCCAGATTCCGTGCTTACTTTGCTGGCCGCCGGTGTTCGTCTTTTGGCTGTGCCCATGTCCGAAACCGGGGTTGATGCGGAGCGTCACGTTGGCGCCGGGAATCCGCTCACCGAGGTGGCTGATCATATCCGGCGATCCACAATTGACACCGAGTTTGTGTTGGGCCACGAGCTGGAGCGCTTCGGCGTCGAAAATATCAGCGGTGTAAACGATCTCGTGCAGGGCGGGGTCCGTGGAAAAACCGGCGGCAATCGCGCGGCGGATTTCGCCCGCACTGACCGCATCGACGACCACACCCTGGCGACGCATGCGGTCCAGAATCGCGATGTTGCTGCACGCTTTCTGGGCGAAACGGATGACGTCGAATGCCGCCAAATCCGCAATCCGCTGGTCGATCATGCTGCGGTCGTAGACATAAAGCGGGGTTCCGAATTGGCGAGCCAATTCGACGACGGATAAGCCAGCAATTTCGTGACGGGTGGTGGAAAACGTGGGGACGGTCAACATGGCGCGAAGGACTTTCAAAAAGAATACATTTCGAGTGGTATCACTTTACCGTCAATTGCGGACTCGGCAATCCAGATTCGGGTTCGCGCCCTTTCGCCACGCCCGTGAGCGGCTGTGGTGCTAGCCACCGGCCCTGCTCAATGTGCGAGTCCATGAACGACCGTCCCGATTCAACAGCAGGCCCCTGCCCCTCTCCCCATCGAAGCAATGGGGAGAGGGGGACAAGAGCGGAAGGCGCCTGACCATCCATGTGAGCGGCTTTGACGCTAGCCACCGGCCCCTTTCACGAGTGAACGACGGCGAGCATTCGGCACTTTGCGTTGATATTCGACTCGCATCGATCAATCGCAGGATTCTCGTTTTCTGGCCCAGTTGGCCCAGTGAATGACGACGACAACCGTGCGTCGAGATCGTGCAGGCGTTACCATTTCGCTGCTGCATCTCCTTCGTTCTTTGCCTAGCGATGCAACCATTCTGAGTTCCGAGTCGCTTCTTCCCGAGAATCAACATGTTCAACTTCCGCCGCCACACGACTCCATCGTCCCGTTCATGGATGGGCCGGTTTCGAACGTCATCGGATCGATCGACTGACACTCACAAGCGTGCCAAGATTCGTCATCTGTTGGGAGAGAAACTGGAAGATCGCCGCGTGCTGGCGGCATTCTTGGTGACGACTGCGGCCGACGTTGTGGCTGAGGACGGAATGCTCAGCTTGCGTGAAGCGATTCAAAATTCGAATGCGAACGTCAATGACACTAACGTGGAGAGCGGTGAGGGAATTCCCGACACGATCACGTTCGCCGCGGGCTTGTCGACAATCACGTTGACGAGCGAGTTGACGATCACGGATTCCGTGGCCATTAGTCGGGGAGCCGCGACGTCGATCACGATCAGCGGAAATAGTAGTTCACGAATCTTTTCGATCATTGCCGGGGCGACTCAACCGACATCGGTTTCGGTCACCGGTGTGACGTTGTCCGATGGTCGAGCTGACGTGGGCGGAGCAATTTTTGTCTCGGTAGGCCAGACGCTTGAACTCGATACGGTCGTACTCGCTGGCAATACCGCGACGGGCGACGCCGCGACCCAGGGTGGTGGAGCACTCTTCAACGAAGGGGGATCGGTTACGATCCGCAATTCCACGCTCAGCGACAATGTCGCGAGTGGCACGAGTGGTAGCGGTGGTGCCATCTTTTCAGCGGACTCTGA
>JBBSJZ010000302.1:0-7558 GCA_038256795.1 Pirellulales bacterium
ATAGATGGCCGACATCCACTGGGCATCCCGGGTTGCCAGGTACTCGTTCACGGTGGCGACGAGCACGCGGCGGCCGAGCATTCGAGACAGTGCGGTGGCCGCCAGCGCGACGGTGAGAGTCTTGCCCTCACCCGTTTGCATTTCCGCGAGGCTGTGATTGAGCAGATGGCCGGCGGCGTCGACTTGGCCGGCTCGTAATTGGATACCGAGATGACGATCCGCTGCGGAGCGAAACGCCTCGACGAGATGCGGGTTCAGCTCTCGGCGGCGTTGCATCGGCAAGACGTTCACAGACTCGGAGTGGTTACAACAATAGCAAGGCTACCGCGGCAATCGCGAGAACCTCGTAGGCAACACCCCGGTGGTCCAACGGCAAGAGACCAGCACCGCTGGGCAGTGATTGGCACGTCCTGCAATCACCTCCAGCCGGGACCTCGCAGTGCGGAGGTTGCTTACCCATTCTGTAGGGCAATGCCATTGTATTTGCTAAAAAAGTAAATCCCGAGACGGCGTTCTGAAAAACGCCAAAACCGTTACCACAGCGTTCGACGTTGGGTTGTTCAAAGTAGAGCGGCCGATGAGCTTGGCCGATCGTATAACGATTCGGGATGGGGACCCCGTATCCGAGCGAAGCGATTTGAATGGGTGCGGCCACTTCCATCACGGATGCGGCACGGTTCTCTGGTTTTTGTAGATGACTTTGAGGATCAGCGATCTCGATTTGGTGGATCGGTTTGCGCAGCCGATTCAAGTGTGCCATCGTGGCTCGACTCCGGAGCGTCATATCGGTTTCGTCCGGCTTCTCACGTGTTGCCAGCTCGGAGCCAGGCTTGTTCGCCGACTCCGTGAAAGATTCCTCAGCTACAGCCGTCGCACCGAGGCACTGGGCCGCGACGGCAATTGCCATCAACCCGGCAACTCGGGCGAAGGGCGTCTTGGCATTGGGGCTTCGTTTGAACATCCGGTGGCTCCGCATCACTCAGCGAGAAATCGATACTTGCGAGTTTCGGCTGTTCCCGTACCGGGCGGCCAGTAACTTCGGAATAGTCAGAACGAACGACCAAGGCGGTAAAGCTTGCCCAGGCTGTTTCGCGGAGAGGGGTCGCAGGGCGAGCGGCAGCACTTTTCCTACCCCTCACCCTACCCTCTCCTCCAACGAAGCGTTGAGGGAGCGGGAAAACCTGAAACGGCCGCTCGCCAAGAAACGACGTTTCTGGGCATTCGAGAGTCGAACGACTCGGTGCGGGCGAACGCTTGATTAAGATGATTACTCGGATTGTCCCATTTCACGAATCGACGCTTTTATGCATCATTCCGATCCATCACCCTCGCTTTTTCGATACGCCGCCGGGCAACTGCGGTGGCGGCTTGCGAGTTGGCTTGACGTTGCGAATCACAGTGTCGACCGCCGAACGCCCATGCCGGCTCGTTATCGGCGATTGGCGTCGCTGGGGGTGCGATCACTCGAGGCTCGTTTGGTGCTCAATGCCACGGCCGAACTCAACGCCATCGGTCAACTCTTGGTGATGGGAACCGGGGCCGCCGAGACCGTCGAGTTGCAAGTCGAGTCCGATGGCAAGCTACGGCTTCGCGATGGCGCGGGCGACGTGATTCAAATCAATGGGCACCCCGATGGTGTGATTGCGGCAACCAACTCACTCGACCCAGCGGTGATCACGTCAGGCCAGATACTATTCGATCTCGGTGCAGGCGACGACGTTTTGCGATTGCAACTTCCCGGCGGTATCGATGTCTCGGTTGCGCCGAGCGGAGGTAACGATCTCACGGTGGTCAGTGGCGCCGGTTCCGCCGTCGTGTCCAGCGGATCGCTCGACATCGACTCGGAAACCATCGTACTGGATTCTAATGTCCGAGTCTTCGACTTCGCTGGCGGCGTGAATCTTGTCGGCGACGTCTCCATCGGTTCCGACGCTACAACGACGCAGTTCAATGTTGCCGATGGCGGATTGAAGGTCGATGGACGATTGAGCATCGCGGGCCAAACCAAGTTGGTGTCCACATCGACCACCGCGGCATCCAGTCCCATCGATCTTTCCGGTGCAGTGTTGACCGCGAGTGCCGATTCATCGGACTTGAACATTGATGCCGGATCGAGCGAGTTGGTCATCGGTGAATCCAATGATTCCGGGGGAAGCCATGTTGCCAATCTGAGCATTGATGGATCTTCCGGGGTCCGGTTCGCTGGTGCACGTGTCGTGATCGATGGTGAGCTGAGGATTACGGATGTCGATTCGAATACCGAGATCGACTCGTCCGTCGAAACGGCATCGATTGAAATCACCACGGGCGCCGAACTGGTCATCCGCGGTTCGCTGCGAGCAACGAGTGGTAGTATCAACTTAAGTTCGGCGACTCGGCTCTTGTTGGTCGACGATGCGACCCTTCAAGTCGTCAGTGGTGGAATCGCGATGAACGGCGGTGGTGGTGTGATTGATCTTGGCGCGGGTCAATTGGTGTCCGAGTCCACAACGAACGAGATCTCGCTTCGCCACTCCAGCATGATTGTGCTGGGTGAGACGATCGCCCCGCAGACAGGGATGTTGATCGAGGACGTCGATGCAGCGGTGAGCCAGGCACCGCAGACACGATTGATTCTTGATCAACTCGTTGTCCGAAACGCGACCGCAGTCGATGTGTCCAACGAGGGCAATCTGCTGCGTTTGGTCGATTTGGGAATGGTGCGACGTCTTCGAGCGGTCCAAACGACCGGGGATCTCGACCTCGTTATTGACGCCGTCGGACCGATCACGGTCGAGCGATTCTCGACGAGCAGCGGCGACATCCGCGTGCGTCAACGGGGTCCGGGCCAGAGTCTTGAAATCGTGTCGATGCAAACCGACAACGGTAGCGTGGCGATAGAGGCCGAGGGAAGCATCCGCGTCGAGCGTATCATTGTGAGTGGCGGTGACGTGTCGATCCAGGCGCTCGGGGATGATAGCGACCTCACGGTGACGAGCATCCTGGCTTTCGGCGACGGGGATGTGCGACTCGAAGCGGGCGACGATGTTGTTGATGGCGATACGTCGGACGCGCATCGGATCGAAGCAGATGATTTGCGAGTTATCGCTCATAATGGCAATGGGACGGATGGAAGCTTCAATGGCATCCGACTCAGCACGCGCGTGAACGATCTTGTCGCCATTGTCGACGGCGGCAACTCCGGCGATATCGAAATTGACGAGGTCGATCGCATTACATTGGCGTCATCCGATGAGACGGTCGAAGGCGGCGTGAAAGATATCGTCTCGACCGTGAACGGCCAGATCATTTTGCGGGCCGCACAGATCGTTGTGATCGATACGAGTGTCGGCGATGAGGGAAGCGATCTCAAGGGCGATCCCGAAATCATCGCCCGCGGTGACAACGGCCGCATTGAGCTCGTCGCGGCGCAGCGACTTGAGCTGGGCGACGATGTGCAATTGCATGCTACCAAAGTGACGAGCGAGGCGTTCATTGGGACCACCGCCGCAACACGTCCGATGTCGGCACAGGCTAGCATATCCAACGCCGATCGAGCTGTCGTGCTAGAATCCGGCAGCGTCGTTCTCGGTGAACGCATTGAGATCTTTACAGGTTTTGGTCAAGGAACGGCGAAGTTCTTTGGCCCGCGTCCGAGTGTCGAAATCATTCCGGACTTGGAGCGACTCATCATTGCCGACAATCGTGTGCGCGATGGGAATGGCGATGCCGTTAAGACAGCATTCTATGATCCCACGTCGATCACCGTTAATGTTTTGGAACAAGCCCTCGTTAACGATGCCAATGGAATCCTAACGCTCGAGATCGGGAATCCGGGCGAGCTTGGATTGGTCGTTGATATTGATTGGGGTGCCGGTGAATTTGAACGACGGTTCCAGCAACTCTATAACCTCGGCGCCGGCGATACGGTTGTTTTTGACGTTGATGCGGTCGGCAATCCGGTGGCTCAGCAGTCGATTGGGGACGCAGATGCTCGATTGCAGGTCACGCATCTGTATCGCCAGGATGACATTCTCAACAGCACTTTCAATGGCCGAACCGCTGCGACCGAACCGCTCAACGTCCGTTTTTCAGTCCAGCATCACCCTTCAATCCTTGTGCTCGGTTCCACCATCGTGCAGCGGGGTGTTGCGGACTTCGCGCCAGGTAGCGTGCTATCGACGACTGACAATCCAGTGACCCATGCGAGCGAGAATCCAGGATTGGAAACGGGCGCAGCGGCATTCTTGATCCCATCGCTTTCCATTCCCATGGCGTTTATCCCCACCCGCGATGTGATTCCTGAATTCGAGGCGACTGAATTGGTCGTTCGTGTCACGAGCGATGCTCAGTTGCAGGCGAATCGATTTGCCCCCGTCGATTCTGCGACGACGTCAGTCACCGTGCGCGAGGAATATTTCCAATTGCGTGTGCGAGCGGCCGACCCTGGAGCCGAGGATCTCGTGGCACCTCAAAAACTTCCCGCGGACGTTCTCGACGGTGATAAACTCGATCGGTTGTTCGAGAATTTGCCTGACGGTACGTACGAAATCCAGTATGTGCTTGGCGACGGTAACGAGCGATCGATTATACGAGTCGACGTCCGCGACGGATCGGCGAAACTCTCGGCCGGTGACCTCGAGGAAGGTGTGCTGCGATTGAAACGACTTCGCGACACCCATGACACGAATTAGCTCTTGATTGACTCCTGCAACTTGCTGCCGTGAACGAAGAATCTCCCCAACCGCCGTCCAAGTCCGACACCGAGCCGCTTGATGAGTCGCTCCATGAAACGGTCGAGTTCGTCGACGATCAACCCGTCGACACCGGCGATACGACCGTCCAGTCTGAATCGTCCGGTTTTTCAATCGACGGTTCTCGTTCAATGGATTCGCGTCGCGAAGGTCGGCCTCCTCAGAGCGATTCATCGCACGCTGGCATAGTCCGCAGCGACGCTCAAAAGAAAAGTCGTCGAGAACTCTCGAGCCTCGCTGGAAAGACCCAATCGAATCTCGATGGTTCAATCATGGAGAGCGTCGAGGTTGAAAAGACAATCAATCCGCGAGAGTTGACGGACAAGGATGCTGCGGCTTGGAATGCCGCGATAGGTGACAAAACCGTAGAATTGAGCACGAGCGATTCACTCGCGGGTCGACGAAGCGATCGGGTTGCGGCAAGCCGACTCGAGCCAGCGATCGAGCGAACGTTCTCGGATCGCCAGTTCGACCGTTTGCGAGTGTGCCAAGTCGCCGAAACGCAACCGAACCCTGATTTGCCGCTGGACTTTCGTCTGGTGAAGAAGCTTGGCCAGGGCGGCATGGGTGACGTCTATCTAGCGCATCAAGCTTCACTCGATCGCATGTTGGCGTTGAAGTTGATCCGCCCCATCGAGGGTCGCAAGCGAGCCCAGTTGACCCAAACCGGGAAGCTCGACGAGTTCGAGGACACACGGCGTCAACAGTTCCTTTCGGAAGCGATTGTCACCAGCGATCTCGACCATCCCAACATCGTTCCGATTCACGAGGCTGGGTTTTCATCGGACGGGAATCTGTTCTACGCCATGAAGTGCGTCGTCGGAGATCCTTGGTCCGATAAGATCAAAGAGTTTTCGCGAGAACAGAACCTCGAAGTGCTGATGAAGGTGTGTGACGCGATCGCTTGCGCCCACAATCGAGGTGTCGTCCACCGCGACATCAAGCCTCAAAATATCATGCTCGGCGGATTCGGAGTCGTCTTGGTGATGGATTGGGGTTTAGCGCTTCCGACCCCCAAGTACGACAAGGCGGATTCGATCCTGGCGACTTCGGGGCTGGGTGGGACGCCAGCTTTCATGGCGCCCGAAATGGCTGTCGGCCCAGTCAACCAGATCGGCCCGGCGAGTGATATTTACCTGCTCGGTGCGTGTCTCTACTTGACCATTACTGGGTATCCGCCGCACCATGCCAAGAATATCACCGAGTGCATGATGGCGGTCCGCAACAACACGATAAGGGCAGCCGATCCTCAACATCACGGTGAACTGTTGGACATTGCCCTCAAAGCAATGGCCAATGTCCCCGCGGATCGTTATGCGTCGGTGGAAGCGTTTCAAACGGCGATCCGTGACTACCGCGAGCACGCCGAAAGCATCAGCTTAGCGACCCACGCGGCAAAGGAGCTTCAGGAAGCCAAGCAAACAGGCTCGTACGCCGCGTTCTCGCGGGCAACGTTTGGCTTTGAAGAATCAATCAAGTCGTGGAGTGATAATCATCGCGCACACCACGGGCTCGCCGAAGCCACACGGCTTCATGCCGAAACGGCTTGTGCCAAGGGTGACTATGAACTTGGGTTGTCCTTGCTTGACGAGAACAATGCCGGCCACATCGAACTCATCGATCGGCTTATCGCGGGGCTGCGCGAAGGCAAGCAACGGGTTCAGCGGATCAGGCTGCTTCGTCAACTCGCTGCGGCGATGCTGGCGTTCATCCTCATCGGTGGCGGTATATCGCTGTGGGTGATCAATGGTGCCCGCGTTACGGCAACTCGCGAGCGGAGCAACGCTGAGCGCCAGGCTGCGATTGCTCGCCAACAAACGCAGATCGCGATCGCTGAGACAGCCAAGGCCAAGCAAGCCACGGACACCGCCGTGTTAGCGCAGCGGGACGAGGCGGAGGCACGTCAGGATGCTGAGGTGCAACGACAAGCGGCTGAGGATCAAAGACAACTCGCCGTGAATTCAGCGGTGCGCGAGAAACAGGCTGCCGACGCAGCCAAAGTATCCGAGAAGATCGCGATCGACGCTAAATCGGATGCCGAATCGGCCAAGGCCGAAGCGGAGAAGGCGAGAGACATCGCCAAAGACGAGCGTAGCAAAGCGGACTACGAAGCATACGTTTCAAAGATCGGACTAGCGAAGGTGCGCCTCGAAGAGAATGACGTGGAGAACGCGCGCGTGATCTTGCAGGACCTCCGCACGTCGCCGCTCGCCGACAGTTGGGAGTGGCGATGGCTTTGGCAACAAGCGAATCAATCGACGTCGGACCTCCGCGTCGAAGCACCGGTCACCGACCTATCGCTCAGCGTTGATACCAGTCGAGGCGTCGTGGCACTCGATAATGGCCGCGTCAACCGGATCGAACTGAATGCCGGGGGCGAAATTGTCGGTCGATCTGCGGTGCCGCTGGAGGGCTTCGCCAACCAACACGCCACGTCCGTTGCTCTATCACCGACAAATGACGTGATCGCGGTCGGGACGACCTCCGGAGACATCCTTTTGGTGTCCGCCACCGGCGACACTCGCATGCTCGATCGCACGCACTCGGCTCGCGTGACCGACTTGGTTTATGTCGGCGATAGGCTACTGGCGTCGGCTTCGGAAGATCGCACGGTCCGTTTTTGGGATGTCAGCAGCGGCGAACAGCGGGCGATCGGGAAGGCATGTTGGCACCTTTCGCCGGTTCGGCAAATCGCGATTGCCGGGAACTCGGACTCCTTCGTCCTCGCCGCAGCCATCGCGGACGATGAAAACGGGGCCGTGGTGATTTGGCGAGTCAATGCGAGCGGCTCGATGAGCGTGGAAGAAGTCGGTACCTTCGCTCAA
>JBBSJZ010000303.1:0-7539 GCA_038256795.1 Pirellulales bacterium
ACCAACGGTTGGTCCATGGGCCGCCCCAGCTCACGAAGGGCTTGCAAGCATCGACGCGTATCCCAAATCCTCATGGCATCAGCGGTTTGGCCGAGCAGCATGAAGCGGCGGCGGATGTGCGTGCGAGTCTTTACGTCCTCACTCCAACCCGTTAAACCGACACCGCGCGGTGCGAATAATGCGATACGGGCGTCCGGCGACGCTGTTACTCGCTCCGCAAGCTGACGAAGCGAATCGGTCGACGCCGCCCAACCGGGAACGCTTTCGGGCACCATCGCCGCGATGCCTCCAGCAACGTCAATCCATGTCTGCTCGTCAAGCAACACCATGTCGAGTGATCGAGTCCGCGTCGGTACGGCCGCCGATTCGAGAACGTAAAACTTCAATCGGTACGGATGTTGACTATCGAATTCGTAGACACTGCATTGAACGCCCTCGGCGGTGCCCGTTGAAATCTTCATCGTGTTCAGTGGTTCGGTCGTCATTGAGGTTGGCCATCCCGCAAAGGTTTTGTCAGCGAGTGACGTCATCCATTGTTGGCCGAGCGTCGCGAGTTGCGGCGACGAACTCGCAAGTCCCGTCGCATGGACCTCCGCGACAAAGGACTCTTGGATGGTCGTAACACGCTCGTCTTCGGGTAGCTCCTCAAAGACCCTCAGCGAATTCGGCTCGATGGCCTCCGTTTCCGCAGTCTCGATGCTCGCCTCGTCGCCTTTGAGAAAGTGATTGAACCAACGAAACGCAGGCACGCGCAATTCTTGCGTGTCTTGGTGAGGCCCCGGCGTGATGACAAGCCCCAGGTTTTCTTCAGCACCGTATAGCCGGTAAACCTCCGCCACTTGCCGGTGCAGCTCGTTGACACCATCGAGCGGAAATAAGGCGTCACGGTCACTGTTGCCGATCAGCAGCGGCCGCGGAGCCACGAGCGCGGCGACGCGCGGATAGTCCCAACGATACGTGTTGACCATGAACATGCAATCGCAATGACCTTCGACACAGCCATCAACGACGTAATTGTGAAGCGTCGTGACTCCAGCGACGGGGACGGCAACTTGGATACGTTCATCGAGCGCCGCTACCCACCACGAATAGATTCCGCCACCACTTCGCCCCGTCACGCCGAATCGCTGCGCATCGACTTCCGGTCGCGTTTCCAAATAGTCCAGCGCCCGAATACACGTCCACGCCTCGACGCCCGCGGGTGTGTAACCGCGACTGTTCCACCACCACTGCCCGAGTCGATACGTGCCGTGGTGATCGCCGAGAAACTCACCCCACTGGATCGTGTCGACGATCAAACACGCGTAACCGTTCTTGGCGAACCAAACGCCATGATGTTGATACGCCGTCTTGTTCCCCAAACTGACATCGCCAGCGACCGACCGCGCGTGTCCGCAAACGTACAGGATCGTCGGCAGCGGCTCGTCAACGACTTCCGGTAAGTAAAAATTCGCAGCGACGTACAAGCCCGGCATGGGTTGAAAGTGCAATCGCTCGACGCGAAACCCGTCCAGCGTCTCGCTGCCAACGACGGCCGATTGCAGCGGCGTTCGCGGCGGAATCGGATCCAACCCGAGCATGTCGGCTAATCGCAACCGGTCGCGACGCTGCTGCGCTTGCCAATCCGGCAACGTCATTCCCGCCGTAACCAGATCACTGGACAGCTTGCTCGTCTCGGCAGCGAAGTACTCGGCCACCAAGCGGTCACCAACATTTGGCTCAGCGATCGACCCGGATTGCCCAAAAGACTCGCCTGAAGCGATCGCACACATCAGTCCGATCAGCGCGACGCCGTGGGCCGTTACGCACTTCGAAACGATGCCTTTCCACGCGGTGGCGATCATCCAATCAACAGCAGCGTTCATCTTTTTGTCAATCCGCAATCAAGATCCGCAGCGACGGGCAATTCCGTCTTCACCTCTGAGCATCCTAAGATATCCGGTGGCGGCATGCTGTGTTTGCGTCGGACACGTCGCTGCTTGACAGTAAGCAACAATGACCTAACCGCTCCATCCCGATCCCAAGAGTCATTCAAGATGCCCATCAATCGCCGAATCCACTATCGGAACGTCGCTCTCTGGGCTGCGGCCTTCATCGCCCTCAGCGTCAGCGCGGAATCACACGCGGAGAATTGGCCTCAGTTCCGGGGCGCGGATACCAATGCCGTTTCTGCGGCGCCGTTGCCGGTAAAATGGTCCGCTGAAGACGCCACCACGAACAACGTTCGCTGGCAGATTGCGATTCCCGGTGAGGGCTGGTCGCAACCCGTGGTCTGGGACAACCAAGTCATCCTGACCTCGGCGGTACCCGTCACGTCCACCACCGGAACCGGACCGGAGAATTACTCGGGCGGCGGAGGCTCTCAACGCGACGACTTGATGGACATCGACTATCAATACCAAGTGATGTGCTTCGATGCCGACTCGGGAACCCAGCTTTGGCAAACGACGTGCAAGCAAGGACGTCCGCCGATCCCGCGGCACAGTACAAATACCTACGCCACCGAGACGCCAATCACGGATGGCCAGCGGATTTATGCGTACTTTGGAATGAATGGTATTTACGCTTTGGACATGCGGGGCAACGTGCTTTGGAAACGAGACCTCGGCGTCTTCGAGACGCGAGCGGATTGGGGCACGGCCAGCTCGCCAACGCTGTTCGCAGATCGAATCTACGTCCAAGTCGACAACCAAGTTGATTCATTCCTCGTCGCGTTGGACTGCAAGACCGGTGAAGAAGTTTGGCGCGTGCAACGTGACGAGAGTTCGCAGTACAGCAGTCCGATGGTTTGGCGCAACTCGCTGCGCAACGAATTGATCGTGGGCGGCATGTTCTATCGCTCCTACGACCTCGACACTGGCAAACTGCTGTGGCAACTCGATATGGCCAAGGGACGCAGCTCCGCGACCCCCGTCGCGCACGGCGATCGCTTGTTTGTCGGTAACGAGCTTCGCAATCGGGGCGGCGACGACGACGGCGGTGGCCGACTGTTTTGTGTCAAGCCAGGCGGGGCCGGCGATATCACGCCTCCCGACGACGCCACGCAAAGCGAATTCGTCGATTGGTGGATCGAGAAAGCGGATATGCAAATGGCATCGCCGACGATTTGCCAAGGCAAAATGTATTTGTTCGAACGCCAAACCGGCAATATGCACTGCCTGGACATCGCCAATGGCGACACGGTGTACCGACAACGTGTTCGCGGCGCCAAAGCGTTTTGGGCGTCACCTTGGACCGACGGCATCCGCGTTTACGCCCTCGACTCCGACGGCGTCACCCACGTCATCTCATCGGGTGACAAATACGAATTGCTTGCCGCTAACGATTTAAATCGTCAATCCTGGGGAACGCCGGCGATGGCGAATGGCCGGATCTATCTTCGCACCGTTGACCAACTCTACTGCATCGAAGATCGCATCCAGCAGGATTGAGCGAGCAGGTTGAAGATTGAGGGATCGAGCTCGATCGGTGGGTGATCACGCCACCGTTTCAAGTCTTCAACCAGCGGTCGAACCAATCGAATGCGTCCAGCTGCATCTTCACATCGAACTTGTGTTCGCCCTCGTAAAACCGACCGCTGATTGCCGCCATTTGTCCACATCCGCCGACGGCAATCGTGGATACGACAACAACGGCGGATCGTCGGCTAAACCAGCTGCGCAAACGCCGTAGTGACCAATGATGCTTTTGGCAATTGCTTGCGAACCCTCCTCGTCGGCTGGCTCATTCGTCTCGCTACGAGTCGTCTGAACTCCCAACGCCGCCGAACCGAGCAGCTGCGCCGCACTTAACGCCGTCCCCACCGCCGCCGCGCGAGCCATGAACTCGCGTCGGTCTGGTAATTGATCCTCAGAGTCACTCATTCGGAATTCCTGTTTTCGAACAAACACACGTCGATCCGAGCATGTCGCTCCGATTGAGCATCGTGCTATCTTGAGTCGTTGGCGTCAGGATTCAACGTGCCGAATCGAAGTTTCAGGCATGTGAGGGGGCGGTCCGGCAACTGGCGATCGACCAACGTCAAGATCGCAAGACGCTGGCGGCTGTATAGTCGGGGTTTCCGATGCGTCGCTTTCGTTCATGTTGAAGTTCTGATCGAGCTTCCGATCGATGGCGACCACACTCGTCAAGCCGAAAAGATCAATCAGATTCTCTGCGATTCGATGGGACAATTGACAGGGACAATCCTGATCGATTGCGAATCGATGGTCGAAACACGCCGAAGCTGTTTTTGATGAAGAGGGAATACTTTAGCTATGGAAGCAAACTCACTCAGTCTACCAATAGCAGACGCGTTTTGATTCCTGGCAAATGCCATGGGGAAAAAAGAATGATTCGCTTGAGGCGACACGATTATTCACGATCACATCGATCCGACCAGTGGCGGCCTCTGCCGAACTTTTTGGAAGCTCTTGCAGAACAACGAAATCGGGACCAACTTGAGACAATGCCAAATTCTGACCTCCGATTGCGAGACGAAGAACGACTTCTGCTGAATATTGGGAGCGACGTCTGGGCATGACGGTAAAGAATAACTCAAAGAAACGTGCGGAGGCGTATTGTCACGCTAACGACAAGGTAGCGGATTTTGTCAACTTGCTGGGGAGCGGCCAGGAGGGATTTGTTTGGAAAACGGACCAGAACTCTGCGATTAAAGTTTTTGACCGAATATCAAATTTCAAAACGGAATTGCGATGCTACGAGATCCTGAAAGAGCATGATGTTTCGGAACTTGACGGGTTTACAATCCCGATCCTGCTTGGAAGCGACAAGGAGCTTCGAGTCATTGAGATGTCGATCGTCTCCCCCCGTACATCCTTGACTTCGGCAAAGCACACATAAACTTTCCGCCAGAATTCTCCGCAGAAGTGATGGCTGATTACGAAGCCGAGCGAGAGGAGTGGTTTGAGGGTGACTGGCCGCTCGTCGAATCAGCCGTCGGGTCACTCCAGGGATATGGGATATTTTACTGGGATGCTCGACCAGGAAATATTAACTGTTACGGGCATCCCGAGGGTAAAAGAAGACCTCGGCCGACCACGTGACCTCCTCTGGAAGTCTCGCTGTGTCGAAAAGCATACGGGAAAACCTGGGACAATCGAACAGCTCGAGATTGCCGAGAAAGATCTTTGCGGGATCCTGGGCGAAGATCGACGCGATTTATGCCGGAGATGCTGAAGACTTTTGACGAACGCTGGAAAAGCGAAAGCTCGCGATGAACACAATTCGACGGCTAATCGGTTGCTCGAAGCAATTCTTCGGATCCTTGATTAAGCATGAGCTGATTAAAGACAACCCCTTCAGCGAGGAGGCTTCAGCTGTCGGAGCGAATCCCGAGCGAATGATGATGGTCCCGAATGAGTGGATCGATCATCTGATTCGAGAGATCACTTGTGAGTCGATGAAGATCATCGTCGCCATCTGCTGCTACGGCGGACTCAGGTCACACGAAGCTAGAATTCAGCGAAGCGAGAACGTCGATCTGGTCAAAGGACGGATGCTTGTCCGGTCGACGAAGACTCCTCAAATAAGAACGTGTCCGATTTTTCCCGAGCTTCGTTCTCATCTAATGCGAACAAGGGAGTTGGCTCCCCAAGGAGCTGTCAGGCTGCAGGATCGTTACAAGCCGCAATCGAATCATTTGCACGAGTTTGCCAAAGATGATCGAGAAGGCGGGGCTGAAGCCTTGGCCGAAGCTCCTTCAGAATCTCAGAGCGACTCGGGAGACCGAGCTTCTCGGCAAGTATCCGGCAAAGGACCTAACAAGCTGGCTGGGAAATTCTTTGACAATCGCCCACAAGAACTACGCAATGGCAACCGACGAAACTTTCGCGAAGGCGATCTCGGAATCAACGATTGGGACACCGCACAAAGCACCGCAGGGCAGGAAAAGCCGCGGGGAGAGGGGCAAGCAAGAGAGCTTAGGCACTTCAGCGATTGAGACTGGAAAAGACGTCGTAAGACTCAACTTGTCTTGTCTCGGCGAAGCCTACGTAGACTGCCTAAGCTACCCCGCAAGGACTCTCACAATCGCATGATTCACCGAGAAAACAGCACTCGGACGAACCGGCGGTGTCCGTGGCGGTGTCATTGGTGCGCGGCGGTGTCACCGGTGACGATCCACAACTCGATGAGCTGCTGGCGCTCTGGCATGCCCTGGATGCGTCGGCACGTGCGGACCTGATTAGCGTCGCTCGTGGTCTGGCATCGCGGCACACGCAATCTTAGGACGTCTGGAATGCCCGCGTCGGACAATCTACTAAATCAGCGACGATGATCGCGGGCAGGACACAGGGATGCGTCGGAAGCTGCCGCCGTCGAGCGATCACCCAAATCGGGATTTATTACCGGCGGCGCAACACCGGGTTCGTCTCGGATGCAACCGACCGCCGCGAGTGAATCAACCAAGTCAGGACCGATTAGCGGCGAGGCGGAACACGGTCGACCGCGACCGGGCAAGACCGCGCACACGACGCCGTAGGCAGGCGAGCACGGATGGTCGCCCATGAAAACCGACGATGGCATGGATGTCAGTCCCAAGCGAAGGGCAGGATGCCCGAAAGCGCGGGGACCGAGCATTAGCGAAGTCGTAGGTGTGAAGCGAAGCGGTATCGTAGGCGGGATGCCGTAGACGCCGCGTAGCGTAACCGAGGGCTGAGCCCGGTAAGGTTGGGAGGCAGGGATGCCGTACGCGCATAATCGAGTCCGCGAGCGACCGCAGCAAGCGACAGCGCCGCACGCCGGGAGCGGACCAGTGCATGCTTGCCGCAAGTCCGAGCGTAGGGCCGTGGCTTGTGCATTGCCGTTGGAATGGAGTCGATGACTACGATAGAACCTCAGTGATTGACCACCGGAAGGCACTCGCCACTAAAGGACCGAAGTCGAGGATGTACCAAGCCGCAAACCCGCCCTGCGAGGCCACAAACGAGTGGCGGAAGCGGAGCATGGATGAACGGGCTTTGGCGTTCGTCGCTGCGTAGCTGGAGCCATAGCATTCGGACGAGCGAAGACGGTCTGTGCAGCGAGGAACGAGCCAACTGATCGACAAGCGGACTGACCAGTGCAGGTGCTGATCGCATTCGAGTGACGTCACCGGCTAGCTGCCTGTCATCGAGGCGTGTCGATCACTCAGGGGCTGGTTCAGAACAGCGTCAGCGGTGTGGCTGTTCAACGCTCATTGGACTGCGAGTGAACTACGTCGGTAATCACGATCGTGGCGTTGTGACTGGAGCGAGTGAATCATCCATGTCGGTGACCGTGATCGCGCGCTGGACAGCGGTGGCAGATGGCACTCGAGGGCCAGTTCGAACCACAGGCGAGACGACATTCAGCCAAAGACCGGGTGACCCGACCCCGAGCGAATCCCCATGTGTGATGTATGTCCCTCCCAAGCCATTTCGGCCCCTGGAAAGCCAATTGTCGGAATCGCCTACGATCAATTTTCTTGCAACTCGATAACGAAACGCATTCTTAGGGGTGCTTCGGTACCGCTGAATCTGGGCCGACTATTGCAGAAAATTCTGGCTGCTCGCTTCCAAA
>JBBSJZ010000304.1:0-7536 GCA_038256795.1 Pirellulales bacterium
AAACGTCAAGATGGTTCAACGCTGGTTCTGTTTGAACACGACGACGAAAAAGCCGAATGGTTTGGCGACCGAGCCTCCAGCATGGCGATGTGCGGCGACAAAGAGTGTAGCCTCGTCGATCTCGATTCCAGTATTGCCGCGACATGGCGAGAAGGCTCGCGGAGTGTCACGGCCGTCGGTGTGAGAGACCAAGAAGAAGTGGCGGCACTGGTCAAGTGGTTTGAGCAGACTTGATCGCAAAGAACTTCAAGCATTCATCATTGATTACTTAGGGATAACGGATGAAACCCGTACTTCAGAAACTCCGCGACAACACTTGGCTCGTGCAAGCAATAGGCTTTTTGGTTCTCGGCTTTGCGTTTGCCTGGTGGCTGCGAGGTCCATCGACCTCGGACACGCCTGCGGATTCACAGGTCGTCATTGCCGAACCTGCATCGAATGCGCCGTCGATCTGGACTTGCTCGATGCATCCGCAGATTCGACGCGACGGACCGGGGAAATGTCCGATCTGTGGAATGGACTTGGTGCCTGTGAAGAAATCGGCGGGCGGTGTCCGCACTGTTTCGATCAATGCGGACATCAAAAAACTGATGAATATCCAGACTGTTCCAGTCGGGCGTCGGTATGTGACCGCCGATGTGCGAATGGTTGGCAAGATTGAATACGACGAGACACGATTGGCTCACATTACAGCTTGGGTTTCTGGGCGCTTGGATCGTTTGTATGTCGACTACACGGGGGTTGAAGTCAACAAGGGCGATCACATGGCGTACATCTACAGCGAAGAGTTGTACACGGCACAGCAGGAATTGATCGCAGCCTTAGAATCCAATGCGGGCCCTTCGTCATCTCGTTTCGTCATGCCAATCGACTTGGCAGAGTCAGCGCGAGAAAAGCTGCGGCTGCTCGGAATCACCGAAGAGCAAATCCAGGAGATCGAACAACGACGCAAGCCAACGGAGCACTTAACGATCTACTCACCAGCAAGCGGAATCGTCGTGGAAAAGCTCCGTCAAGAAGGTGATCGCGTTCGCACGGGAGACCGAATCTACACGGTCGCTGACTTGAGTCAGCTCTGGGTGCAAATGGACGCTTATGAATCGGATTTGGCTTGGCTGCGGTATGGGCAAGCAGTCGAATTCACAACGGAAGCGTACCCGGGTGACGTTTTCAATGGCAAGATTGCATTCATCGACCCCGTGCTGAACAAGGATACGCGTACAGTCAAAATTCGCGTCAATGTTTCCAACGAAGATGGACGACTCAAACCAGAAATGTTTGTCCGTGCAGTTGTGCAGTCGAAAGTTGCTTCCGGTGGTCGCGTATTGGACGCTTCATTGGCTGGGAAGTGGATCAGTCCGATGCATCCGGAAATCATCAAGGACGAACCGGGGAACTGTGATATTTGCGGAATGCCGTTAGTGCGAGCCGAGACGCTTGGATATGTGACCGCAGAACCGAGCGATGCCGCGAAGCCTCTCGTGATACCGGTCTCTGCAGCGTTGCTGACAGGGACACGGGCGATTGTTTACGTCCAGGTTCCGGACGCCGAGGAACCCACTTACAACGGTCGCGAGATCGTTCTTGGCCCGCGAGCGGGAGACTACTACCTTGTCAAAGCTGGCTTGAAAGAAGGTGAATTGGTCGTCACCAATGGTAACTTTAAGCTGGATAGTGCTCTGCAGATTTCTGCCAAGCCATCCATGATGACACCCGCAGGCGGCGGTGGCGGAAGCGGTCACAACCACGGTGGGGATGCGATGCCCAAGGGTGACGGAGACGCAATGGCGGATCACTCGGGAATGTCGCTCCCGCCTCAGGTGAGTCAGCAGATGCTCACAATTCTGGATTCGGTTAAGTCAATCGAACAAGCCGTTGAAGAAGCCGAACTGAAGAAGATTCGCGACGCCTTCACAGAACTGGGACAAGAGGTCGCGATGGTCAATGGAACTGCTTTGTCCGGTGACATGGGTGCCCAGTGGGGCGAGTTTGAGATGCTGCTCGGTAACGATGCGGTCGAAGGCAAAGACATCCAAACCTTGCAAGATGCCGATCGCGTCAACCTGGTAACGAAGGAACATGCGATGCGGCTACAAAAGATGTTTGGAATCTCGCATGCTGGGCATGACATGCCCGATGAGACTCTTGATGTGCCGATGGCTTTTCGCCAACAACTTGATCGTTTGTTGCCGGCCTATCTGGCAATTAGCGAAGCGTTGGCTTCGGACAAGATCGAATCCACAACGGCGGGTGTCGATCAATTGCATCAAGCTGTCAACTCAATGGACGCTAGTGCGGCCGACGCGATGGTTGGAAAACGATGGACAGCCGAAGCAATAAGCCTTGCGGCGATCACCGCTCGACTAGCCAAAGCGAGTGATTTGGAAGCGATGCGTTCGGCGTTTGCCCTGTTGTCGGATGAAATGATGTCGATCCAACGAATGTTCGGATTCCAAAGCAGCGGCCAGTTGTTTGAGCTTCACTGCCCGATGGCGTTTGATGGACGCGGCGCAACTTGGCTACAGACCAACGATACCGTTCGGAATCCGTATTTCGGCGAGTCGATGCTGAAATGCGCTGACAAAGTTGAGAAGTTGGTAGTGGGGGAGATGGGGAGACACGAAGACAAGGAGATGGGGAGTGCAGGCATGATTCATCAGCATTGAATTGCATACCGCTCTCCCAGACTCCCGCTCTCCCCGACTCCGCTTCTCCCAACTCTTAAATGCCTACCAACGAAGCCATCGCCGACGACATCAAACAAGGTCGCAAAACGATCCTCGGAGGCATCATTTGGTTCTGCATCCACAACAAGCTTGTTGTGACTCTGCTGGTTTTGGCGATCATGACATGGGGAGTCATGGTCGCTCCTTTCGATTGGAAGGTTGGCGATTTACCTCGCAGCCCTGTTCCCGTCGATGCGATTCCCGACATCGGTGAAAACCAACAAATCGTCTTCACCGAATGGATGGGGCGAAGCCCGGAAGACGTCGAAGACCAAATCGGATATCCGCTGACCGTCGCACTGCTCGGCATTCCCGAGGTGAAGACGATACGCAGTTACTCGATGTTCGGTTTCTCCAGCATCTACATCATTTTCAATGAGAACGCCGAGTTCTATTGGTCGCGATCGCGGGTATTGGAAAAACTGAACAGCTTACCCGCTGGTACGTTACCCGAAGGAGTCCAACCTGCGCTCGGGCCGGACGCTACGGCGCTAGGACAGATTCTGTGGTACACGCTGGAAGGTCACGACCCTGATGGCAACCCGACCGGCGGTTGGGACCTCGATGAGCTACGTACGATCCAGGATTGGTACGTGCGCTATTCGTTGACGTCGGCGGAAGGCGTCAGCGAAGTCGCGTCGATCGGCGGTTTCATCCAGGAATACCAAATCGATGTTGACCCCGATGCGATGCGGGCTGCCAACGTTTCGTTAGCGGATGTGTTCCAGGCGGTTCGGATGACGAACGTCGATGTGGGCGCACGGACGATCGAGTTGAACAAGGCCGAGTATGTCATCCGCGGCTTGGGCTTCATCGAAAACGTCGAGGACATCGAAAAGACGGTCTTGAAGGTGTCCGATAACGTGCCGATCACCATCAAAGACGTTGCCACGGTCCGGCTGGGGCCTGGACTGCGGCGAGGCGCATTGGACAAGGCAGGTGCAGAAGCTGTCGGTGGTGTGGTCACTGTCCGATATGGCTTCAATCCGTTGCAATCCATCAAGAATGTCAAACAGAAGATCACCGAAATTTCGCCAGGGCTGCCAACGAAAGTCGTGGTCGACTACACGCGGACGACCAAGGAGCAAGTCGATGCGTATGCCGACATGCACGACTTGGGGAAAATCAGCGGCGCGGATCCTGAGTTCGATCAGTGGGTCCAACATTTACGAGGACAGTCGCGTGACCAATGGCCTGCGTGGATCACGACAAGCCAAGTTCGAGTGGTCCCTTTCTACGATCGAACCGGCATCATCTATGAGACGCTGGGAACGCTCAACACGGCACTCTCGGAAGAAATCCTTGTCACAATTATCGTCATTCTTGTGATGGTATTGCATTTGCGAAGTTCGTTACTCATCAGCGCCTTGCTGCCGCTCGCGGTGTTGATGTGTTTCATTGCAATGAAGACTTTTGGAGTCGATGCCAACATTGTTGCCCTGTCGGGAATTGCGATCGCGATTGGCACGATGGTCGATATGGGGATCATCGTGTGCGAAAATATATTGAAACATTTGGACGAGGCTGATCCGTCTGAGAATCGGGCGCATATTATCTTTCGTGCCTCCAACGAGGTCGCGAGTGCTGTTCTGACCGCTGTATCGACCACGGTCGTCAGCTTTCTGCCCGTGTTCACGATGATTGCTGCGGAAGGAAAACTGTTTCGGCCCTTGGCGTTCACCAAAACGTTCGCGTTGGTCGCTGCAGTGGTCGTGGCGCTCACGATCATCCCGCCCGCCGCTCACGTTTTGATGGGCGGCTCCGTGAAAGCAGGCTCTTTGCGAAGGATCATGATGCTGTCGCTGATCGCCGCTGGCGTGCTCGCAATGTTCATGATCTCGTGGTGGGTCGGCCTGATTCTGGTCGGCCTAGGTGCATACAAGCTCTTGGAAACTCGCATCCCGGAAAAATGGCAGAAGTACGGGCCGTATACCGCGAGTGGTATCGCCGTGCTTGTCGTCGCATTCTTGCTGACCGAGCATTGGCTACCGTTGGGACCGGAAAAAGGCATGCTCCGAAACCTATTGTTCGTCGCTGTGCTGATCGGCGGACTGCTCGGTTTCTTTACGATCTTTCAGCGATTCCTCTACGAGCCTCTGCTGAGGTGGTGCCTGAATCACAAGCTGCTGTTCCTAACACTACCCGTGACGTTGCTGTTATTCGGTGCCTGCGCGTGGCTTGGTTTCGACAAAGTGTTTTCGTTTCTTCCCAAAGCCGCGTCAGTCGTCGGTGTCGACGAATCAACGATTCGCGACTCGAAGCCTTGGTCAACTGCCATTTCGACGCTGCCCGGATTGGGCAAAGAGTTCATGCCGCCTTTGGACGAAGGCTCGTTTCTTTACATGCCGACAACGATGCCTCACGCTTCGATCGGCGAAGCCATGGACGTGTTGCAACTACAAAACAGGTTCCTCATTTCAATCCCTGAAGTCGAGTCAGTTGTCGGCAAAATTGGTCGTGCGGAAAGTCCACTCGATCCTGCACCCATTTCGATGATTGAAACATTCATTTCGTACAAATCTGAGTACAAGACGGATTTGAACGGCAACCGGCTGAAGTTTCGCTACGACGATGAAGCGGATGACTTCGTCCGCGATGAAGCAGGTGAACTGATCGAAGAAACGCACGGCAGGCCGTTTCGCCAGTGGCGAGATGAGATCAAATCACCCAATGACATCTGGGAGGAAATTACCAAAGCGGCTGATATTCCAGGGACAACTTCCGCACCGAAACTACAGCCAATCGCAGCGAGGATTGTCATGCTGCAAAGTGGAATGCGTGCGCCGATGGGAATGAAAATCAAAGGGCCAGACCTGGAAACCATCGAACGTGTTGCCTTGCAAATCGAAGGCCTATTGAAACAGGTTCCAACGATTCAAGCGTCGGCAGTCATTGCTGACCGAATTGTTGGGAAACCTTATCTCGAAATCGACATCGACCGCGATGCGATCAAACGATACGGCCTGCACATACGAACTGTTCAGGACGTAATCGAAGTTGCGATCGGCGGTAGAAAGATCACGACGACCGTCGAGGGACGTGAGCGATACCCTGTGCGTGTACGATATGCGAGAGAGCTTCGAGACGAAGCAGAGTCTCTGGAAAGAATCCTGGTTCCCACTGCGATGGGGCCACAGATTCCTCTCACACAGCTTGCCACGATCAAGTACGTTCGTGGACCGCAAGTCATCAAGAGCGAAGACACTTTTCTGTTGGGCTACGTTTTGTTTGACATGAAGGCAGGCAATGCGGAGGTTGACGTGGTCGAGGATGCCCAAGCGTTTTTGCAAGAGAAAATCGACAGTGGTGAATTCGTGCTCCCAGCCGGAGTCAGTTACACGTTCGCGGGCAACTACGAAAACCAAATTCGTTCGCAAAAGACGCTGATGGTTGTCTTGCCCTTGGCATTGGGAATCATCTTCTTGATTTTGTACATGCAGTTCAAGTCGGTCATCACGACATCGCTTGTGTTTAGCGGCATCATGATCGCTTGGTCGGGTGGGTTTATCATGCTCTGGCTTTACGATACGGAATGGTTCCTCAACTTCAGCTTCCTGGGCACGGAGATGCGAGAGCTGTTCCAAGTCCACACGATCAACCTGAGTGTAGCCGTGTGGGTAGGATTCCTCGCGCTCTTCGGCATCGCCAGCGATGACGGTGTGGTGATCGCGTCTTACTTGGACGAAAGTTTCCGCAAAGACAAGATCACGAACGCGAAGCATGCTCGTGAAGCAACGGTCACTGCGGGAATGCGGCGCGTGCGTCCCTGCTTGATGACAACGGCCACGACGCTACTGGCTCTCATTCCAGTTCTCACATCCACGGGGCGGGGCAGCGACATCATGGTCCCAATGGCAATCCCAAGTTTTGGCGGTATGACAATCGAGATCATGACGATGCTGGTCGTGCCAGTGTTATACTGTGCCGCCATGGAATGGAAGCTCAAGCTAGGCATTGACGACGAGAAGTTCGCAGAGGATGCTTGAGTCCGTACAAGTCACTTTTTAGTAAAATGCGTTCATCAAGGCGGTTTCATCATGCGACTCATGCACCAATTTGCTTTCATCGTTGCGACGCTCATCAACTTGCCAGTTGTGAGTTCTGCTGATCCAGTTGTGGTTGTTGCAGATAGTCTGATCGCCGGATCACAACAGCCGCGCGTCGCGGTGGACGAACGAGGTTTGGTTTACATCACGTTCGGTGCCGTTGACGACGTTTACTTTTGCAAGTCAGTCGACAAAGGACAGAGCTTTTCGGAACCGACCAAGGTGGGGCGACTCGAAAAACTCGCACTCGGGATGCGTCGCGGTCCGCGAATCGTCGTCAGTGAAAATTCGCTTGTCATTTCTGCGATCGGGCACGCCAGTGGCAACTTGGTCGCATGGCGATCGGACGACGGTGGTGATTCCTGGTCTGGCCCAATCCAGATTAACGACGTCGAACAGTCTGCCCGCGAAGGATTACACGGAATGGCAAGTGGTCCAGAAGGGTTGCTGTTTTGTACTTGGTTGGATCTTCGTAGCGGCGGCACTGAGATTTTCGGATCACGATCAGAGGACGACGGCAAGACGTGGACTTCCAACCGCAGTGTCTATGCGTCGCCATCGGGTACCGTTTGCGAATGTTGCCATCCGTCGGTAGTGATTGGGCGCGATCAGCAGATTCATGTCATGTGGCGAAATGTTTTGGATGGAAACCGCGACATGTATCTAGCGCACTCGGAAGATCGGGGCGATTCGTTTGAGACCGCGAACAAGCTGGGACTTGGCAGTTGGCCATTAAACGCGTGTCCCATGGACGGAGGTGAAAT
>JBBSJZ010000305.1:0-7535 GCA_038256795.1 Pirellulales bacterium
AGCAATTCGCACGCTTGATACAGATCACGTCCTGCGGCGAGTGATTCATCAAAATCCTTGGGATCGTCGGCGGTGGGTAAGGCGACGCTGGCGTCCTTGGAGATCCCGATGCCCGCGAGTAGTGTTTCGACCTCTTGGGTATGCGGCCCAGCCACTTTGCCAGCCGCGATCAACAGTTGTCGACTTTCGGTCTCGGCGCGTTTGACATCAACGGCTTTCTGGTTGGCCTTATCGGCCACGCGTGCGAGGTAAGCCTTGGCCAAATCGAGTCGAAGTTGCTGGATCGCTGGCGTTCGTTTTTCGTCGGGGCGAGCTCCATCGAGCATCGGTTGACCACGTTCGATCGCCTGGTTCATCTTCGCGGGTGACTCGGTCAAGTAGAGCTGAATGAGTCCACTTATGGCTTGGAATTTGGCGTCGCGAAGCGGATCGGCGTCGGATTGTTCGAGCATGCGAACGAAGCTATCCAAAGCTTCTTCGCGTTTGCCGAGGGCTTGCAGCACTTGACCGCGATACAGCATCGCCACCGCACCCTGGACATAGCCATCATACTTTTCACTCAGATCGGTGAAGCTTCGCAGCGCCTCTTCGAGCAGAACTTTGCCGTCCTTGGCCGGATCGCTCAACGTGCTCGCGGCGAGCCGACGACTTTCGCCCGCATTGAGCTGAGCTTGCAGGTATTCACCGCGGTAGGAATCTCGCAGGGCGGCTTTCTCAGGTTCCTTCGCGGCGTTGATTTTCTGGCCCTGCATCGGTAGCAGTTTTTGTTTTAGATCCTCGACGATGCCGTCAAACGTTTTGGCCGCCGACAAGTACGACGTTCTCGCCTTGGCGCGTTTATCGTCGTCGACCTTGCCGCTCATTAGTTGAGCGGCGCGGACGAGCTGCAGCTTGCCGAGTTGCAATTGCGCTTCCGAGCGCCGCGGGTGTGACGATTGCTGGAGGAACTCGGCGAGTTGTTTTTCGGCGGCGACAAAGTTTTCATCCAGCGCCGCCTCGCTGCGCGCGGTCACGGCCGCGTCGATGTAGGTTTGCGCTTTCTCCAGCGGCACGGCCTCAAGCAGCGACGTAGCGACACCCGGGTATTGGTCGAGGCGATCCAAGTAGAGGATCGCGGTGTCAAAATATCCAGCCGCTCGCAGCCGTTTGAGGAAATCCTCCGCCGGCTCGCCGGCCGCGTGGGCTGGATTGCCCATCGAACCGACAAGCAGCAACTGCGCCGCGACCAACAAGGCGCCCAGCCCGGTGGTGTCGAACCAGGCGTTGGGGCGATGTGGGTGAAAACCTGAGGACATGGGTTTTATCGATTTGGAAAAGGAAAAGTGCGGTAATTGGCAGGGTTGGCAAACCAATGTCCGTCGCTTCTAGCGTAAAGCGGCTGCATCGGTCCTTCAAGCTGTTGGCTTCGCGTCCTACGATTGGTGCATGCGAATCCCCTCCGACTTTAACGATGACAACCTTTATCCGCGTCGTAGCGATGCGACCTC
Organism: Pirellulales bacterium; assembly: GCA_038256795.1. Classification (GTDB taxonomy): domain Bacteria; phylum Planctomycetota; class Planctomycetia; order Pirellulales; family Pirellulaceae; genus JBBSJZ01. Next base: position 1,488 of record JBBSJZ010000305.1, read on the forward strand.
GGCATCCGGCGCTGGCCCCTCGGCTGGACACGCCCGCGCGCGACGAGTGGTTGGCCAACAGCGTAGCACCACCACCCGCCGGTTGTTGCGACTGGTCGTCGGACTCGTCTTGGTCATGTTCCTCATGCGGCACGCCTCACGACCGGAAATCTACGAAGTATTCTTTGCTGAACCGCTGCAACCGACTCTCGGCGAAGGTCCCGCGGGCGTCCCAGAGGTAGAACGCCGTGAGCCACTATTGTACCCAGCCGACGCGGCTAAATTCGCTACCGCCGAGCGAGTCGCAACTTCGCTCTCCGAGGATGATCAAGTTCGCGTGCTGGCCGCAGACACATGGTCAGCACTGGACTCCGATTTCCTCGCATCGCTCGAGCTCGACGAGCCGCGACGACGCTCCTTCGCGACATTGCAGATGGCATGTCTCGGCGAGGCCATGAACCGTGTGATCGATGGTAGCGTTTGGCGAGGCAAGGACCTCGATGCACTTTATGCTGCTTTGATCCATCGAGAATTGATCGCGGCGGCGAGCCGCGTGAAAACGGGGGTGGTGCCGCTTCTGCAACAGCCTGAGGTGTATCGCGGCCGCGCGGTATCGATGCTCGGGCAAGTGGTTCGAGGCGAACGGTTCATGGCCGCGGAGAATACGTTCGGTATTGGTCCGTACTGGCAATTGTGGCTGCACCCCGTCGACGGCAGTGAACGACCCATCGTGGCGGTCGTGAGGACGTTGCCCGCGTCGCTGGAGTCGCGACTGACTCTCGAGAATGATGACGAAATGATTCCGCTCGCGGAGGCACCTCGAGTGCAAATCGATGGTTTGTACCTGAAGCGATTAGCGTATCGTTCGGCGGAGGGCGCGGCACTCGCGCCAGCGATCGTCGGCTACATCGCGGCGGCAGCGGGTGGCGACGCGAAAGATCCGACGTTATCGGCCGAGAACATCGGCATCCCCGAGTCGCCAGCCATGTCGGATTCAAGGACATGGTTGACGCTCGTTGCGACCGCACTGCTGGGCTTCGGCGGTGCGCTACTGCTCATGTTGCGCGTGAATTACACCGTGAGAAAATTGCGAGCAATTCGCCGAAACAAAAGAAACAAAGAACTGTCGTGGCTCTCCCGCACGGACGATTAACCCATGATTCGATCGCCTAAATGGCTGCTGCATGAGGCGAGACGCGTCTTGCTCACCGGGATCGCCCTCGTCGGCCTGGCAATGCACCCGCTCCAACTCGCTCGCGCGGATTCAGCGATACCCCTGCTCAGCGGTTTTGACGAAGCTCGAATGGCGAACATCGTTCCCGGAGAGATCGGCTCCGCCAACATCGGTGAGCTTGCGAAGCTGCTGTACCGGCTGGACCAGCTCGACGATACCTCGCTCGAAGATCTTGTTTCGGTAATCACGGACGCCGCGTCAACGACGACACTCGGAGACGTCATCACGGTCCGCGGCCAGGTGCAAGAAATCCGACGAATCGCTGTCTCGGACGACCTCGCCGAAGTGCTGCAGCGCCCGCAATTCTATCGCGTCGATATCGCCGTCGGTGAGGCTGGCCCCGTGGCCTTGATGAGCCTCTATGTCGGAAGCATTCCCGCATCCATCACCGGCGGCGATCAAGTCACGGCGACGGGTGTCATTGTCGCGGCGTCCGACTCGGGTGTGCGCGGCATGGCGGCAGCAAAACTTCGCTGGACGCCCGCCAAATTCGCCAGTGTCGGCATGCGGCTGCTCGCGGCGGAAGGCATCGACATCGCGGCGGTCATGTCGCTCGCGAAGCTGAATCGCCAGCCGCTGCAAGCGGCTGACAACGACACGTTCTACGACATGATCGCGGCCGCAGCTCGCGTCGCTTCGTCGCCATCACCGCCGCCGATCGCCGAGGTCATCGAGCCAGGCACGTTGCTGCAAACGCCTGACGGGTGGTGTGGTCAATGGATCCGATTGAACCTCGAGTCCGTACGGATCACTCGCGTCGCCGTGACTCAGCCCCCGCGCAGGCGTCAACTCGGTGGCGACGAGTACTTCCAAATTGATGCGATCGGCGAACTCGGTAACGTCGTCATCGATCTGCAGCGGCCCCAAGGTGGTCCGGTTCGTTTCGAAAACCGATTTCCCGTCTCGGTCGTGATACGCAAACTGCCGCCATTTCTTTCCACCGCGATGCTCGATGCGGATGGGCGTCCCAACGGCGTCGCCCTGGTGAGCAAGCGGCTCGCCGTCGACGGTTTCTTCTATCGCTTGTGGAGTTACGAAAACGATCGCATGAATCGCGGCGGTGCGGGATCCCAAATCGGGCCTCTCGTCATTGCGTCGGTATTGATCGACCTCGAAATTCCAGGTCGTGACCCCATAGGCGTATCTCGGATCGGGTACGTTGCCGCCGCCGCGGTCGTTTTGGCCGTCGTGCTGCTGTGGTTCTGGATCCGGCGTAATCGTCGCGCGGACACGGAGGCACGCCAATCTCGCCAGAAACTGGCTGAGGACGACCTCGCCTGGTTAGGGGATCACGTCGAGTAGGTCAACCACTTGACCAGCGAGCGGCATGCGAGAGGATATCGCCACAACCATCTCACCTCACATCCTTGACCCTCACGAGCAAGAGCGAATCATGCGTCGAGCCAAAATATCTATCATCGGAGCCGGTAACGTGGGTGCGACCTGTGCACATTGGTGCGCCGCCGCAGAACTCGGCGACATCGTGCTACTGGATATCCCACAAGCGGAGGACATGCCCCGCGGCAAAGCACTCGACTTGATGCAAGCCTCGCCGATTTTTGGATTCGATAGCAACGTCATCGGGACCACGAGTTATGCGGACACGGCGGGCAGCGACGTGATCGTGATCACCGCTGGCATTCCTCGCAAACCCGGCATGAGCCGCGACGATCTGCTGAGTACCAATGCTCGCATTGTTACCAATGTCGCTGAACAAATTCGCGATACGAGTCCCGATGCGGTGGTGATCGTGGTGAGCAACCCGCTCGACGCGATGGTTCAACAAGTTTGGAAGGTCACGGGGTTCGCGCCGTCGAAGGTTTGCGGTCAAGCGGGCGTGCTCGATACCGCGCGATATCGCACGTTCTTGGCCATGGAGCTCGGAGTCAGTGTCGAAGACGTCAGCGCACTGCTGATGGGTGGCCACGGCGACACGATGGTTCCCATTCCGAGCTGTACCAGCATCGGTGGCATTCCGGTGACGCAGTTGATCGATCCCGCTCGGCTCGAAGAGATCGTTGACCGCACCCGCAAGGGCGGTGCCGAGATCGTCGCCCTGCTCAAGACCGGCAGTGCGTACTACGCCCCGGCGGCGGCCTGTGCCCAGATGGTCGAAGCGGTCGTGAAGGACAAGAAACGATTGATCCCGGTCGCCGCTTACTGTGACAAGGAATACGGCGTCGGCGGCTATTACGTCGGCGTGCCCGTGATCATGGGAACCAATGGCGTGGAGAAAGTCGTCGAGTTGAAGCTGACTCAAAGCGAGACCGAAGCGTTCAAGAGCAGTGTCGACGCCGTGAAACAGCTCGTCACGACGATGGACGGTTTGCTCGCGGGCTAGTCAGCCCCATTCGTACATATCGGCGGGCCCGGGATTGCTCTTGAACTTTGTTTCACATCCCTGGTAATTTCCGCCTGGGTCGATTTGTCCCAGGAAATCGCGATCGGGATTGAGAAAAGGTAGAGCGAGCGAGTGCCGCGGCCGATAACAGCAATGTTTCCGCCATAAGTCTGCGCTGACAAAGTCTCTTTTCGCTGACGGATTGCTTCCTGGGACAAGGAATGCGGCGCCGAGGACCGATTCGGAAACGGTTAAAATTACCTGCGCGATGAAAATCGTTCGGTCGTTTTCGCCCGGTCCGCCCACGCGCCTTTCCACGGTCGACCTGTTCAATCGCTCTTTCCCCTGGACCATGTTGGGGGGATATGCGTTTGAATGTCGACAACTTTCCCCCCTCCCGGGAGCCCTAAAACGATGCAGATTTACGGTCCGTTTCGCGTTTCGACCACCCAATCCACCGGTCCCCAGCGGATTCAACCCCAGTCAACGCCCGGCGCCGAAGGCGTCAAGCGGTCGACAAACCCGGTTGACCAATTGGAGCTATCGAGTGCCGCCACGTCGGTGAATCGATTGGATTCCGCCGCCTCAGTTGCTGGTGGCGGAGAGATTCGCATCGATCGCGTCGCCGATATTCGGCGCCAGATCGCCAGTGGCGATTACGATACGTCCGACAAGCTCGATGCCGCCCTGGATCGATTCCTGGACCAATTGGGCTAGGACCCTGTTCCTGGCTGGTGGTCACATCGCTGCGAATGCGGTAAAGCTAGAGAACCTACACCGAGCGTGGCGGGATCGCCTCGCCGCGCCGGTTTCCAGGCGTCTCGTCGCCGCATCCTAATTTTTCGTCGCGAATCATGTCCTCGTCTCCCCTTCAACCGCTTGAGGTCGCCCTTTCGCCGCAAGAACGGTTTGAGGAGTACCTGCAAACGCGTGGACTGAGGCAAACCGCCCAGCGGAAGTTCTTGACCGAGGTGGTATTCAGCTATCACGAGCACTTCGATGCGGAAGAGCTAATCGAACGCCTGCCGCGGCGAGGCGAGACGAATTATGTCAGCACCGCGACCGTCTACCGTACTTTGCGCGAGTTCGTTGATGCCGGGTTATTAAGGAGTTTCCAGCTCGATGGCCGGACGGTTTACGAACACGACTACGGCTACCCCCAGCACGATCACTTTTATTGCACCCGATGCCGTGAGTTGATCGAATTCCAAAGTGAAGAGCTCGTCAATCTTCGCGATGCCGTCGCGACTCAGCACGGGTTTCGCGTGAGTAGCCACCGCCTCATCATCCAAGGTGTCTGTCGTGAGTGCAGCAAGAGTCGCCGCACAAAACGCAAGCAAGACCTGGTGTAATCGACTCGCTCGGCTAGAGTCCTCGAAGTTGCTTCAAGATGGCACCGAAGACGAGCTCATTGGCATCAAAGTCACGGCTCTCGGCTTGGAATTGCACGAGCAGTCGTTGTTTGCCGGCCGTCAGCAAAATGATCTGTGAGATCACGATCAAATCGAGGTAGTAGAACCGTAGCTCGACGGAACGCTCGCCGATCGGCGCGGCTTCGAGTTCGATCTCTTCTCGCTCGACTTCGTCATACTCTTTCGCGACCGTCTTCGCCACTTCATCGATTAAATCATCCTCGGCCAAACGGGTGTCGGCTTGCTCGACCGAAACAAAGCCGCCCGTGGGCAATTCGAGCGTGACACCGATGATCGATGATGATTCGTCATCGCCACTGGAGCGGCCCGCGACCACCCAGTTGTCCGGATAGAGAAACGTCACGCCGAAGTCATCAAACGTTGCTGGCATGAAAACGCCCCATCAAAAATACGTGCCTTGAAAATCCTCGTGCCGGGTCGATATCTAGCTCGAGGGACTTGCCAGAATCGTCCCTAGCCTACAAGAAACTTGCGAGCGGGCCAGTACCGCGTCGTGAGAGTGATGTGTGCAAATAACCAACCGTTGAGAAATCCCGATGATGTTGCTTGCTGAGGCGAACGAGTTCAATTTATCGTGGGCGGGCGTGGCGATCGCTTCCGCATTGATCCTCGTCAACGTGGCATTATCCGCCGGGTTGAGGCTGGGACTGAGCCAGAGCATCTTGGTCAGTGCGGTTCGCATGTCGGTGCAACTGGCGCTGATCGGATTGGTGCTGCATCAGTTGTTCGCGATCGGCAACGTGTGGCTCGTCCTGGGACTCGCGTTGACGATGACGGTGATCGCCGGGGTTTCCGCGGTGAGGCGGATTGAGCATCGCTATGATGGGATCTACTTCAGTGCGTTATTGTCCGTGTGGTCGAGTACATGGATCATTTGCGCGATAGCGTTGTTGATGGTAATTCAGCCGCGACCCTGGTTTCACCCGCAAGTCTTGATTCCGCTGCTGGGCATGGTGCTGGGTAATTCACTCACCGCGATCTCGCTCGGGCTCGATCGATTTTTGGAGGAATTGACGCGGCGGCGCGGCGAGATCGAGATGCTGCTCACCCTCGGCGCGACG
>JBBSJZ010000306.1:0-7504 GCA_038256795.1 Pirellulales bacterium
GGCTTGACCGCAGATGGCATCGATCTCGTTGGGGCGTTGGCGAAATCGGCCAGCGCCCGTGAACATCGATTGCGGGTGGCCGGAATCGGGCCCGATACCGCAGATTTTGATATAAGTGACCAGGGCGAAATCACTCTCTCGACCGTGCACCCGACCGTTGGCGAAGCGTCGAGCGAACATCGTCGTGAATTCATGCCAGGCGAGTGAGATCGATCGCTTCATCGCTCACGAGCGACGGAATACTGGCTCGGATTGGATAGAGCCGTGAGCCAGTCGCTGTTACCAAACCTCCACCGAGCGGCATACTGACCTTTTGGTCACCACGGTCTCGCAACTCCCCTCGTGCGATGGCGGCGTTGACTCGTTCCAGGATTGATGCGTCCACGAGAGCCAATTGGCCGCCGTCGACCGGGCATCGCAACATTGAGAGCAATTTCGCATCAATCATCAGTTTTGACTCACACCGATCGAGGCGATGGCCCGATTTTAAACGCTGTCGAACTAGATATCGCGTTACGTTGGCGATATCGGACAGCTCATTATCCGACTCCGGCGAAGGAATGCCATGCAGGTTCGGATCTTTTCTTGGGGCGCAGCGTTCTTGGCTGCCAGTCTTAGTTTCACGGCGACCGCATCGCACGCTTGGGCCGAGGATTCCTCTGGCTTCGTGACCGACCCGGCGACCGGCAATGTCTATCGTCCCGTGACGCGGACGATTGATCGCCCCGTGGTCGAAACGCAAATCCGCAAGGAAGAGCGAACCATGTATCGACCTGAAACCGTCACCGATACGCAAACTGAAACCCGCGTGCTGTACAGCCCCGTGGTCGAATACCGCTGGGAACCTCGCTTGCACGGTCGTTGGAATCCGTTCCAACCCGCCACCGTCGCTTATCACCATGTGCCCACCTCGCGATGGGAAACACGGACCGAAACCGTACCGCGAACGACCACGCGAACCCATTGGGTCGAAGAAAAACGGACGGTTGACGTACCCTATCGTGTTTCACGGATGCAACGAGAAACACGGACCGACCATGAATATGTCGGCAACGTCCGCACCTCATTGCCGGCGAATTTGCCAGGTAATCTTGCTCCACAAATCGCCGCCCGACTGCGACCGCTCGATCCGAACGTCAACGTCCCGTCGCAAATGAGTGCAGCAGCCACGGGAGCCTGGCCAGCATCGCAATTGGCGAGTGATAGCACTGGCCGCACGACGAGCTGGGGCGGCATCAAAGCGACCGAGTTACAACCCAGCTACAATCCGGCGTTCGCCGCACCGGCACTGACTAGCGGCGTTGCCGGATTGCCGATCCTTCAAATGTGGCGCTAACCTGGTCAGCTAAAAGATTGCACTTGACATGGTTTTTGAGGGTCGCAATCTTCTTCCGCTTTTTCACCGCGTCGAGGTGCAAGCATTAGCCGGTGGTAAGCGCGGTGCCATCACCGGCTAATCTGTGAAACTCCTCTCGGGATGAAAACGGCGCAAGCCACACTCCGCTTAGAATAGATGACCCAGGGTCCACCCCACTCTTCGACCGGGAGTCGTTCATGAAGGCGTCAACGTCTGCGTCGGCCGCAGTCCCGACTTCGGTCCGGGCTTGGTCTCGAGTCGTTCAAAGAAGCGCATTGAGAATCAATCGATTCGATGCGGTCACCTCGTTGCTGCTTTCGCTCATTGTATTGATTATGTGTTCAAAGTGATTGATCAACGCTACCGTCACCATGACTGATTCGTATAGCGACGATGACGACGAGACCATCACCGCCTACCACGAAGCTGGGCATGTGGTGGTGGCGTACGCGTTGGGCGCGGAGATCGAAACGGTAAGCTTGTGGGGCGAGGCTGATGAATACTTGCCCGAACGCTTCGGCGATGTGCGAATCAATTGGGGGCCGGTGTTGCCGACGGTCACATGGCAAATCCAGCGTGAGTTGCTGGCGGTGTTAGCGGGCCCGGTCGCGGAGATGATTTACCGTGGCGAGCGGCTTGAGCCGTCTCGCTATGGACCCTGGCAATCGGACTGGAAACATGCCGTCCACTGCGTCACGTCGCTCGCCCGCGAGCCGAGCCGGCAACGGGAGCTGTTGCTGAGAGTGTTCGTGGAATTGGAGCGCCGACTTCGGGACGATGATTGCTGGGCCGCCGTCGCCTCGGTCGCCGATGAACTGCTCGCCCATGAACAACTCGAGGCCGAGCAAATTGCCGATTTGCTCGAATTCTGGCTGGGGCGATCCGGTTGAACAAATCCCATCGCTGTTCGGGCAAAACGTGGCCGAACCGTGTAAGCTGGTCGACGTTCGGTTCGAGCTCTCGAGCCACTCATTGCCCCGCCTCGGTTTCTCACCATGTCGCTCGTCCGTTCTCTCGCGATGCTCTCGCTCCTGATGATGGGCACGCCTATCGTCACAGCCCAGCCGTTACCCGATCCCGAACTCGACGTCGCGATGAAGGACCCGGACTTCCTTGTCCAAGGTGAGTACGCCGGCGAGAACCGAGCGATGCAGGTGATCGCAATGGGCGACGGTGAATTTCAACTGGTGGTCTACGAGGGCGGACTGCCCGGTGCGGGTTGGAATCGCAACGAGCCGCGTCGGCTCGATGGAGACGCGGACCTCGTTGACGAGTTGAAGGAATCGCTGCAGCTCAAGCGAGTCGATCGCCTCAGTCCCACGCTCGGTGCCGGTGCTCCCGCGGGCTCGATCGTGCTCGGTACGAGTTCGACGGAGTCCGTCGAGCGAGACTGGCAGGGTGGGAAGATGTCATCCAACGCATTGCTCATTCCCGGAACACGGACCAAAAAAACCTTTCAAGACTATGTCCTGCACGTCGAGTTCCGTACGCCGTTCATGCCCCATGCCCGCGGACAAGCTCGTGGCAATAGCGGCGTCTATCACCAAGGCCGCTACGAGACTCAAATTCTTGACTCGTTCGGATTGAAGGGCGTCAACAACGAGTGCGGTGGCATCTATGAAATCAGTGACCCGAGCGTGAACGCTTGCTTGCCACCACTCGCGTGGCAAACGTACGACATCGAGTTCACGGCCGCCAAGTATGACGAGGGTGGCCAAGAAACATCACCCGCAAAGATCTCCGCAAAGCTCAACGGGATCGTCGTGCAAAGCGAAGTCGCCGTGCCGCGAGCGACGCGCGCGGCGCCGCTCAACGCGGGCCCTGAACCGGGACCGATTTACTTGCAAGACCATGGCAACCCGGTTCGCTTTCGTAATATCTGGATCGTCCCCCGCGACGCACAACGCGACGCGCGGCGACCGATCGTGCCGGGCGTCGAGAGAATGTTCACGTCGGCGGGCAGCGTCTCGGCCGAAGGTGGCGAGTTGCTCATCGAAACGCTTCACTGCAAAGCGTGCCACTCGGCGGCGGACACCACAATTTCGACTCAGCCGCTCGGTCCGAGTCTGAATGAGATCAGCAATCGTGTGCGGCCCAATGCGATGCTAGCGATGATTGCTCACCCTCACGACGTGAAGCCGGGGACGACAATGCCCGATCCGTGGCCTGGGATTGCCGACGCCCAACGACTCGAAAACGCGAAAGCGATCGTGAGCTTCTTTCTCGCTACTCGTCCGGGTCAACTTACCGAACGGACGGTCTCGCAAGCGACGGCCGATCGTGGCAAGGAACTTTATCATTCGATCGGTTGCGTCGCCTGTCACGCATCGCAACACGGTGACGCCAGCCCGCCGGCGACTTCCGTCCCGCTCGGTCCACTCGCCGAAAAGTACACGCTCACCTCGCTCGCCAAATTCTTAATTGCGCCGCATCAAGTTCGCGCGTCCGGACGGATGCCTCGATTGACGAGCGACCCCGGTGAAGCGACGCAAATCGCGGCCTACCTGCTTCGCGACGTCGTCGTCAAAGAGCCCGTCGGCAAGTTCACTCGTACGTTGTATCGCGGCAATTGGGAGAGTCTGCCAGACTTCACGAAGCTGAAGCCGGAAAGCACCAGCGAAGTCGTCGGACTAAAACTCGATGACATCCAGCCTCAATTCAACTACGCCGTCAGCTTCGAAGCCAAGATCCGTTTGGCCTCGGCAGGCCGCATCGCGTTTCGACTCAGTAGCGACGACGGGTCACGCGTACTCATCGATGGGCAACAGATCGATAACGATGGTATCCACCCGGCCACCACCAAAACCGAACGACTCCGACTCAAGGCCGGGCTCCATGACTTGAAGGTGTTGTACTTCCAAGGTGGCGGCGAAGCGGTCCTTGAACTCGAGGTGCGAGATCCCGATCTGGGTTGGCAAAGCATCACCTCGCTCGTCGAAGACCCGGGTGCTGAAACGGTCAACAGTTTGGTGCCCAACCAGTTCGCGGTCGACGTGTCGCTCGTGGCGAAGGGCAAAGAGTTGTTCACGAACACCGGCTGTGTCCAATGCCACGCCTGGGAAGGATTAACGGTCATGCCTGCGCTCGCCGCCAAGCCACTTTATCAACTCGACTCGTCCAAGGGTTGCCTTGCCGATGAAGTTCGCTCTCCCGCGGTTGACTATCAGTTGACGAGCGGCCAAGCCGAAGCGATGCGTGGCATCCTGCGGTCGCACAAAACTTCGAGCACGAGCGAGCCGGCGGATGCCGAGCATGTGATGCTGCGAATGGCAGCGATGAATTGCTACGCATGTCACGTTCGCGACGAACTCGGTGGCGTCGAAGCGGGCCGCGACGCGTCGTTCCAAACGACAACGCCAGAGATGGGACTCGAGGGACGCTTGCCACCTTCGCTCACCGGTGTTGGTGACAAACTCAATGATGCTTACTTGGCCAAGGTGCTTCGTGAAGGAGCCAACGAACGACCCTACATGAAAACGCGGATGCCAGCGTTCGGTGACGATGCGATGCACTCATGGCACGAAGCCGTCGTGCGAATGGATCGCCGCGATGACCGACCGACGCTGGATAATGCTGACAGCGAAGCGAATGTAATCGGCGCCGGTCGTGCCTGTGTCGGCAACTCCGGACTCGCGTGCATCAAGTGCCACCGATTCGATGGCGAGACCGGTGGCGGGATCGGCGCGATCGACATGCTCAAGATGACGGATCGATTACGTCCCGAATGGTTTTATCGGTACCTGCTCGATCCGCAAACGTATCGTCCCGGCACGCGGATGCCGTCGAGCTTTGTCGAGGGTAAGTCGGCTTTGACGAGTATCTACGACGGCGATCCAGCCCGGCAAATCGATGCGATGTGGAGTTATTTGTCACTCGGCAAGGATGCTAAGATTCCCGAAGGCTTGATCCCCGGTGCGATCGTGCTCGCGGCGAACGAGCGGCCAAGGATTTATCGCAACTTCATCAGCGGGGCGAGCCCTCGTGCGATCGCGGTCGGCTACCCCGGTGGTATGAACCTGGTTTGGGATGCCGCCCGGATGACGCTCGTGGAGCTCTGGAAGAACGGATTCATGGATGCTTCTCGGCACTGGAACAATCGGGGCCAGGGCGACCAAGAACCACTCGGCGATTCCGTCGTCCGGCTCAGTGATGCGCCGACGGTCGGTCGCTTGGATGAGGTGGACGCCGCGTGGCCGAGCGAGTCACTGCGAGATCGCGGCGCCAAGTTTCGTGGCTACACACTCGACACGGCGGGGTTGCCGACGTTTGAGTACGTCGCCGATGGCGATACGATCCGAGACACTCCCCGGGTCGCGAGCGAAGAAGGCCGCACGTCATTGCGACGGACGATTGTCGTGACTCCGTCGCCATCCGACACGCCCAGATCCCTCGTCGCCAGTATGGCGCGCGGCAAAATCACGCCGCTCGGTAATGATGCCTACCGCGTCGACGATCAATACACAATCACGGCGGGTGGCGCGGTATTCAAACTCATCAACATCGCCGGTCAAGACGAGCTGCGGGCAACATTGCCGACTGACTCACGCACCGAACTCTGGCAACAAATCAACTGGTAGGAAATACACGCATGTTAAAAATAAGTTCACATTTTCAGTTCTGGTCGTTCGTTTGTTGGTGCAGCGCCCTCACCGCGACCGTCGTTTCCGCTCAAGACAAGGATGAAGCCAAGTATTACAAGATCACGCGATTCGAAACGCCCCTCGATGAAACCATCGAAGCTTGCGGTTTTCAACTGATGGACGATGGCCGCATGGCGGTGTGTTCGCGACGCGGCGACATCTTCATGATCGATCGCCCGTTCGCGGCGCAGGTCGCTTCGAATCAATTCAGTGTCTTTGCCCGCGGTTTGCATGAACCGCTGAGTTTGGGCACTCGCGACGGTTGGTTGTACGCGACCCAGCGCCCGGAAGTCACGCGGATGAAGGACACCGATGACGATGGCTTGGCGGACGTGTTCGAAACCTTCGCCGATGGCTGGGGCATCTCCGGCGATTATCACGAATACGCTTTCGGATCCAAGCCGGATGCCAACGGCGAGATGGCGGTGGCGTTGTGTTTGACCGGTTCGTTTAGCAGCGACGTACCGTTTCGCGGTTGGGCCATGCACGTCGCTGCCGACGGCACGGTCACGCCCATGACGAGCGGTGTCCGTTCACCCGGCGGCGTCGGCGCGAACCTCGATGGTGAGCTGTTCTACACCGACAACCAAGGCCCGTGGAACGGAACCTGCGGACTCAAGCCACTTCGCCAAGGAAAATTCGTTGGCCACCCCGGCGGCTTCGATTGGTTCAAATTGTGCGGCGCCGAAATGGGCAAAAAACCGACGGAGCCCGCGAGTGGCAGCCGGCTGCATCTGGAAGCCGATCGGATCGACGAACTCGATGTTCCCGCAGTCCTATTTCCCTACTCCAAGATGGGCCAAAGTGCCTCCGGCATCGCCTGTGATACCAGCGGCGGTAAGTTCGGTCCGTTTGCCGGCCAGCTATTCGTCGGCGACCAAACCCATAGCACCGTGATGCGAGTGTTTCTTGAACAGGTGGACGGTAAGTACCAGGGTGCTTGCTTCCCCTTCCTCAAGGGTTTTGGCAGCGGCAATGTCGGCGTCGAGATGACACCCTCGGGCAGCCTCTTTGTCGGCGGCACGAACCGTGGCTGGGGCTCAACCGGCCCCCTTCCGTTCGCTATCGAGCGGGTCGACTGGACGGGCAATGTTCCCTTCGAGATCCATGCCATGCGGCTCGCCACCGACGGATTTGAGCTCACGATGACGAGTCCCGTCGATGCCGTGAAAGCCGCCGATCCGGCGGCTTATTCGCTCAAGACGTATGCCTACGAGTATCGATCCCAGTACGGTAGCCCCGAAGTCGATCACACGACGGCCACCGTCCGCTCCGCCACCGTTTCCGAGGATCGCTTGCGAGTTCGACTCGTTATCGATGGACTCGAGCGTGGACACGTTCACGAGCTCGACGCGTCCGGCGTGCGCAGCGAATCCGGTGCATCGCTACTGCACAGCCAAGCGTACTACACACTCAACAACTTGCTCGCCCCGGTACGACGCTGAGTACCGATGACGATGGAGTGCATCATGTGCGAAGCGTCACCAAGTCAACTGGGCGTGGCTGA
>JBBSJZ010000307.1:0-7478 GCA_038256795.1 Pirellulales bacterium
AATTGGCTGCGAACATCCTTTTTGAATACTTGGAACTCCGGAGAGATCAGCCCCAGCGACGTCTTTACCTGAAAGAGGTCAAGAGACTTTGACCTCGAATGGCAAGGATCCAACATTCGCAATGAATCGAATAGCTCCGAGCCTTTTCCGCAGAAAAGGTTGTCAAACAACGATCCCTTTCCACTAAGGATTTGATAGACGAAATCCAGCACGGTGCGGGCGGTCAGGAACTGATCGAATTTCAAATGGGTATAGAAGAGCAGCGAACAAATCCGCTGCTGCACTTCGGGTACGCAGAGCAAAGCGTAGTTGCGATGGAGGTCTGATGCTTTGTTGCCGTGTTGAGATTGTGCGTAGATTGGATTCTTGTCGTCTGCCGCACAAATACGCTGGAGCAACGGCCCAATGAAAGGAGCCTTTATCTCATGGTCCGACAACTCAAACTTTGGGTGCGTCTCGAAGTTAATGAATATGTGCTCGGTATTTGCTACGGGTCTACCCGCAAGAAAGTCTTCTATCGAGGCTTTGACGTCCTCGTGTGCAAGATCTCCGTCGGCGGCGAAGTTCCCGAGCATCCCAATGTTGACGCCCACAACGAGCGGCTTCGAGGACGACTTGTATTCATTGAATCTGTCGTCCAGTGTTTGAATTGCGTCCTTGCCCGGATCAAAACTGTGCGTCGCATCCAGATGGAAGTCGAATTCTGACGAGTACTTCTTATGAATGCGTCGGAAGATTTCCGATTTTCCGTCGCCGCTCGATCCGCAAAGGAAAACAAGTCGTTTTCCAGTCGAACCATCGAGTGTTGCGAGCAGGGCTTTCTCGACTGGCGTTCGCACATACAGGTACTTCTTCAGCTTCTCCGCGTCGGTGCTTGAAGAGTTCAGGGTGGTGACAGCCTGCGCCGACCCCTTCGAGAGCATCTCAATCGTTTGCTTCAGTGACATCGTGACTCCCGGTTCCGATCGTTCGGTTTGATAGACGATCGTCGGATATACCGTTCGCACGTTCGATTGAGCACCAACCTCGGATCGTAAGAAGTGCCCCTTCGTAATCGAAAATCGCCTAGAATTGACGACATTGTTGCTAATGGGGGGCTGCATAACAAGCTGGCATGGCTGCAAAACACAGCCGCCAAGGATCCGTAGTGATCTCCGCGTTTAACCGCGGCAAATTCACTTCCTATCTGATGACCGCTCAGCGTGAGCTTGTGCGATCAATTCCGGAGTACCGATGAGTCAGAGTATCGAACGACACAAGGCGGCAATTCGCCGACACGAACACTCGCTTCCGGTGAAGTGTTTGGTGCGCGACCAGTTGGTGACGACGGAACGTGGCTTGTTCGACTACGGATGTGGGCACGGCGATGACTTGGCGGGACTGCAGGCTGAAGGAATCGACTGCAGTGGATTTGATCCGGCGTTTCGGCCGGACGCGCCAAAGTTGGCGTCGCCAGTAGTAAATCTGGGGTTCGTGCTGAACGTTATAGAGGACGTTGCTGAACGAGCAGAGACGCTGAAAACCGCGTGGCGTCTGGCCGAGCAGGTGCTTTGCGTTGCGGCCCGCATCCTCGTCAGTGATCAGAGTGGCGGTGATGTGGAGTACGGCGATGGTGTCCTGACGCGGATCGGCACGTTTCAGAAGTACTACACACAGGCGGAGCTACGCCAGTACTTGGAAGAAACACTTGGCGAGGAGTGTTTCCCGGCGGCGCCGGGAGTTTACTACGTCTTTCGCGACAACGAACTGAAGTCGGCATATCTCGCGTCGCGGTACCGACGGCGAATTGCTGCGCCTCGGAAACGGATCGCTGAAATTCGTTACGAAGAGCATCGCGAAGTTTTGGATGCCTTGATCGAGTCGATTACCGAGCTAGGACGGCTTCCCGAGCCGGACGAGTTTGTGATGGCGGAGCCATTGATCGGAGCATTCGGATCGCTTAAGCGAGCGTTTGCCTTGATCCGACGAGTGACGTCGGAGGAAGACTGGGCGGCGGTTCGGCAACAGAGAAGCGAGGACTTGCTCGTCTACCTGGCTCTCGCCAATTTTGGCAAGCGCCCGAAGCTATCCGGCCTGTCACGCAAATTCCAGCGTGACGTGCGGGCATTTTTCGGAAGCTATAAGGCGGCCTGCACAGAGGCTGACCAATTGATGTTCCGCGCAGGCGATCCCGACGAAATCGACGAGGCCTGTCAGCGATCGCCAATCGGACGACTGTGTCCTAGTTCACTCTGGATACACGAGAGCATTTGCGACCAACTTGAGCCATTACTCAGGATCTACGAGGGTTGTGCTCGTGCCTACATTGGCAGCGTCGAAGATGCAAACCTGATCAAGCTTCACCGTTTTTCCGGGAAGGTGTCGTACCTGGCCTGCCCCGATTTCGAAACGCAGCCGCATCCAATCACGACGGAGACTACTAAGGTCTGGTTGCGAACGTTGCGAGTCGGGTTCTATGAAACCGCGAGCCGAGTCAATCCGCCGCTGCTTGACCAGAAAGATCGTATGCTTGATGCGGAAGATGATCGACGATCAAAGTTTGAGCGACTAACCAAGCAAGAATTCAAACATGGGCTGTTGCATGAAAACGAAGACTTCATGCAGCGAACAGTCTGGGAAGGAAACCTGCAAACCCTTGGATTTGAACACAAAGGACATCGACTCGTGAAACGATCCGTTGAATCCATCAAACCAAAGATCGTACTACCGCGACGCTGTGCCAAGCATGGCGTTGGGAAACGTATCGGCGGCGCCGTCTATGTTCACCGTCAATACGAAGATGTTCTGGGCGAGGCCATGGCCGCTGCCAAGTCAAAGTTACCGGAAAATTTTCCTTACACCGTTATCAAGCAGAACGAGACAAACGGAAACTTCAGCTTCATTCACTGCCCCGGCTTCGACACTGCCGAGGAGCCTGCAACTGGTGACTATGCCGTTGTCAAATCAGATGGCACTATCAAATTGCATTCCGCACTAGCTGATCCGTACATCTATCACCACAAATGGCTATTCGTCGCCGAGGACTACGCAGGCTTCGACGTCAAGCAAAGCGTCCAGCGTTCAATCGCTTGGATGTCATTGCCCGATGTCGACAAGTCGTTGATCGGAAGGGCGAGTTACTGGAACGTGCAGGTAGTACCAAGGCTCAGTGAAGAGTCAGATAATTCTTGGGTGCGGAGCGACGAAATCCGACGGCGGCTCAAACTGACAACGTGCGAGCTTGCCCATATGCGTGACTCAGGCAAGTTGCCGTTCAAAAAGCAGGGCAACGCGTATCTGTATCACTCGCCCACTGCTAACGAGCCATAAGGATCGCGAACCATTTGGATCGTCAACTGGTCGTGATGGCATTGAATTCCTTTGTCGTATCACCGAGGCTTCCGAATGAGAAAACTGGCAACTATCCGAACGGTAACCGAGACTCGTCCGATTGACGGCGCGGACATGATCGAATTGGCCGTCGTTGATGGGTGGAAGTGTGTGACTAAGAAAGGTGAATACGCTGCTGGCGATCCGGTGATCTATTGCGAGATCGACTCGTTCTTGCCGGTGCGGGAGGAGTTCGAGTTTCTGCGCAAGTCTTCGCTCAAGACGATGGACGAGCGAGAAGGCTTTCGACTGAGAACCGTGAAGCTGCGTGGTCAGATTTCGCAAGGCTTGCTGATTGATCCAAGCATCCTCGGACGTTCGTGTACTGTGGGCGAGGACGTGACGGAGGAATTGGGCATCGTGAAGTACGAAGCTCCGATTCCTGCGTGTCTGGGCGGCGACGTTGTGGGCGGGTTTCCTGCGTTCATCGCGAAGACCGATGAGGAGCGGATCCAGAACCTAGCTTGTGACTACGAATCGTTTCGTGGCAAGGAATTTTATGTATCGGAGAAGATCGACGGTACTTCGTTCACAGCGTTCGTGAAAGATGGCGAGTTTGGGGTTTGCGGTCGCAATTGGCAGTTGGCTGAAGACCAGACAAATAGCCATTGGCGAGTCGTTCATTCGCTCACGCTTCACGAGCGACTACCAAGTCTCGGTCGATCGCTGGCGGTTCAGGGAGAACTCGTTGGTCCAGGGATCCAAAAGAATCGCTACGGATTGAAAGAGCCAACAGTTTTCGTGTTCAACGTCTACGACATTGAAGCTTCTGCGTACTTGGACAAAGCTTCAATGGAGGCGGTAAGCGAACAGATCGGTCTGCGGACCGTTCCTGCAGTTGGAAACTTCTCTGTGCCTGAAAGTATCGACGAAATGCTTGCGTCCGCCGAAGGGAAGAGCATGCTCAATCCAAAAACCGAACGCGAGGGGCTGGTCTGGGTTTACGGTAGCGGCGACGATCGTATTTCGTTCAAAACGATTTCAAACCGATTCCTCGCCAAAGGCGGCGACTAGCGAATGAAGATTTGGTTCATTTCTGACACTCACAATCGACATCGGGAGCTGACCGTTCCCGATGTCGATTTGGTGATTCATTGCGGGGATGAGTCGACGCATGGGAATGCTTGGATGAATGAGCTGGAGGCTCGGCCGTTCTTTGATTGGTTTTCCGAGCTAGACATCGCTGACAAGGTGTTTGTGCCGGGGAATCACTCGACGGCAGTTGAACAGGGGCTGGTTCGTGCGGAGGACTATCAGAACGTTCGGTTTCTGATTCATGTGGAGATGGTCTGGAATGGCTTGAGAATCTTCGGCACTCCGTACACGCCGCAGTTCTTCGATTGGGCGTACATGAAGCCTCGCGATGAGATGGACGTCGTTTGGGACTCGATCCCCAGCGACGTTGACATACTGATTTCGCACGGTCCACCCAAAGGCGTGCTCGATGTCACGCGTGACATTGAGTCGAAGAAACCGATTCATGTCGGTTCCAAATCGTTGATGCGTCAGGTCACGGAGCGGATCCGACCGAGATTCCACGCGTTCGGACATATTCACGACGAAGCTGGTCATCGAAACTATGGCATGGTGACTCGCGGGGCAACGACGTTCATCAATTGTTCGTGCTGCGACTTGGCCTGCAAGTTGCTGAACCCAGGATTTGTTGTCGAAGTTGCCGGAGGCAAGTCGTGAAGTACTCAGTCGAACCTGATCTTACGTCGGCGGAGTTCATTGATGTTCTCCGCCGTTCGACGTTGGCCGAGCGGCGGCCGGTGGAGGATGCGGCTCGGATTGCTAAGATGCTGTCGGGTGCGGACTTAGTCGTGACGGCGCGGGATGAGGACGGGACGCTTGTCGGTGTGGCGCGGGCGATCACCGATTTTGCGTACTGCACCTATTTGTCGGACTTGGCGGTCGATGTTGCTTTTCAGGGGAGGGGAATTGGTCGTGAGTTGATCCGATTGGTTCACGAAAAGGCGGGGCTGGACACGCGGCTGATTCTGCTTTCGGCGCCGGCCGCACAGAGTTACTATCCGCACATTGGGATGGAGAAGCACGATTCCTGCTGGATGATCCCGCCGCGAGATAGTCCGTAAATCAGGCTTTCTTGACGAACTCGGATTTCAGCGACATGGCTCCGATGCCGTCGATCTTGCAGTCGATGTCGTGATCGCCGTTGACGATGCGGATGTTCTTGACTTTCGTGCCGCCTTTGACAACGCCACCGTTGAACTTCAAGTCTTTGATGACGACGACTGTGTCGCCGCTTTCCAGGACGTTGGCGTCGCGTGTTGCGTCTTCTTCTGCCGCAGCCGCGTCCTCGGCCGGCGACCACTCGTGGGCGCAGGTCGGGCACACGAGCAACGGTCCGTCTTCGTAGGTGAATTCACCATCGCATTGAGGGCAGTTGGGTAGGTCGCTCATGATCAGTCGCCGGGTGAAGGTTGCAGTTTGCGGTGATTGTCGCAGATGGGCGTGATATGAGAAGATGATGCAATAGAAAACGCCCGCGAGGGATTTCTCTCTCGCGGGCGTTTCGGTTTGTTGTTCGCTCTGTGTGATTTACACGGGGCTTACAGTTCGACTGATTCCACTTCGCGGACGAAGCGGGATGCGTCTCCTTCTAGGAACGATGAGACAACGTTGAACACGGCGTCACTGAAGCCGCCGATGTTCAGGATGTCACTTCGCTCTGGTGCCTGGCTGGTTCCGTACGGTTGCAGGTCGATGCAGACTAGCTTTGGATCGGCGATGCAGTGTTTCTGCTGAGTCTTCTTGAACTGCTCCCACTGCGTCATCACTCCGGTTGAGCCGTTTTGGCCGTAGCCGTAACGACGTCCCGAGGTGATCCAGCTTTCGTTGTCGCTGACCAGCACGATGCCTGCGAAGCGCTGCTTCGAGTATCGCGTGTTGGCTTCAACGAATGGCAATGAGCAATCCGTTCCTCCTCCACCGAACTTCGACAAGCGTGCTGACAGTGACAGAATCGAATCGCTTGGATCAACCTTTGCCTTGTAAGCCTGCGTATCGAACGGAATCACGACGCTGTCTGGGTTACGACGCAGGATCGCTGCTGCGAACAGTGCCGCAACATCGACGCATCGCATCTTCGACGTTCCGCCGCGACCACGGTTGCCCGTGACGGCACATCCCATCGAACCTGACGTGTCGAGTCCGATGATGACTGGGCCTGGAAGCGTTGGCACGTTTCCGCACGCGATCTCGGCAGCGTCATGCAACGCCGACTTGATCTTGCTTGGAACCTCGTCCGATGCGTTCAAGTATGCCGCCAAGTACTGGTACGGGAACTGACGGCTGCGAGCGATCGCGTCACGGTCAGCCAGTTGGCCGGCCACGTAGTCGATCATCGCGTTGTCGGTTCCTGCGAACCCAAGGATTCCAGGCTTCTTGAATGCGTCGTGACGCAACAGCGTGTTGAGGTTCATACGCAGTGCTTGCGGTCCCATTTGTCGGGCGATTGCCTTCCAAACGAGCGGACCCTTCGCCGCGTCCGCCAGCAAGTCCCATCGAACTTGCAAGTCGCCCGCGATCAACGTCTGTGCCTCGGCCGTGTCAGCGCCGCGGTACGCGATCAGTGACTGAACCGATGCCGGCAAGTCGGTTTCCGTTGCCGGAGCCCACTTGTCGACTGGCTTATCGGTCAACCATCCGAACAGCGCACGACGTGCGTCATCCTTTGGCGTCGGGCGTGCCATTCGCAAGATGTCTCGCAGGCTCGGATCGTTTCCGATCGAAGCTGAAAGCAACTTGCCAACAGACGCGTCGTTCAGCCAACGCTGGAACGCTCGCTGCAGCGATGACGACAGGCCCTTGCGGCCAAACTGTCCCGAACGAGTCATTTGAAAAACGGTGCGCAGAACGCGTCCGTTGTCCGCGACTCGGTCGAAGACTTGGTGCATCAGCTTGGTATCACGCGTCGACAGCACGACCAACAGCGCCGCCGGCATGTCCTTCATGTAAGCACGCTCACGTGAGTAGACGGCCAGCTTTGCCAGGAATTCGTTGTCGTCGACCTAGTCGATCAGCTTTCGCATTTCGTCCAGTTGCATTTGCGCGTTCGCGTAGTAGACGTTACCGAACGTGCCGGT
>JBBSJZ010000308.1:0-7476 GCA_038256795.1 Pirellulales bacterium
GGTCATTCGAGATTCTGAATGACGGTGAAGCGTTCGACGCGAATCTATTTTGCCCCGTCAAATTGTCGCTTGACGATACCAACGGTCAACCCGTGGAACGTCGCGTGACCTACATCGTCGGCACGGTCCCCGTGTTGACTGTTTTTCGTAGCTTAACGCCCTAGCACACTGCCGATGTCGTTTGAATTCTCAGGTCTTAATAAGTTGTTAGAAGCTCAATTATATGTATCGTCAATTTCGTTTCATCCTTGCTCTCCTTCCGGGGGTAATGCTCATGCACAAGTCAGAGCTTCTCGCCAACGACCGAGTTGAGCTCGCCAACATCCAGTCAAACGAGGCCGCTTGGCAAGCGCTACCGGAATTAATCGTCGGCGCATCGGCACCGCTGCCGACTTGGGCGCGGATGTTGGCCACGCGGTTGCCGCTGAGTACAGCTGCGCTATTAGAGCTGGACTTTGCCCAACGGACGAAAAGTCCCGTGGCGACTGATCTACGAGCGGCGATGCGGTTCATCGTCGCTCAGGCAAACGGTTGCGATTATTCCGGGCAGGCTGCCATGCTCGATTTGGTCGCGGCGGGTGCGAGCCAAGTGCAGCTTGACTTGCTCGTAGATTCAACGTTCAGCGGATGGTCGGTCGACCAACAGAACGCATTGTCGTTCGCTCGCAAAATGTCGGTCGCTTCGAGCAGCGTTACCGATAGTGATTTCGAGATGCTAGTCAAAGCATTTGGTGAAAATCAAACGGCGTCCATGGTGCTGCTCGCGGCTTACGCAAACATGCAAGATCGTTTGCTAACGTGTTTAGGAGCCGACGCGGCTATCGACGACGCCAACGGTACGCTAGCTCCTGTCGCGGTTGCATTCGCTTCCGATGCCTTCAATCTCCAGCGGCGACACCCACCGGCAACCGAGGCAACGGGACTGCCGAGCCCATCGGATTCTGACGCGATACTCGAGGATAGTTCATGGTCGCAACTGACGTACGAACAGTTGCAAACACGACTCGCCGAGCAGCGACTCAAGCCGACGCGGCTAGCGATTCCCGTGTGGAGCGAAGTTGCCAAGAACCTGCCCGCGGGGATGTTTGATCGGCCGAGCGATATTGCTTGGTACCGAATCGTGTTCGGCTATGCACCAGAGCTGGCGATTCCGTTCGAGCGCTTCATGCGAATCTCGGGCGCCGAAACGAGTGGCAATTACGGTCGAATCTTTGGCACTTCGTTGTTCTGGATTGTCACACGCAGCGTCGAATGCCCTTATTGCATGGGACATTGCGAAATGCTGCTTGAAGACGCCGGATTGGATAAGTCTGCGGTCGCGCATCGCACTCAATTGCTCGCCGAATCGGACTGGCGGAAGTTCCCTGTCGCGGAACAGCATGTTTACGCCTACGCACGAAAGCTGAGCCAAACACATTGGGAGCTAACCGCCGCCGATTACCAAAGTCTCGTTGACGAATTTGGACCCCAGAAATCGATGGGAATTTTTTGGTGGCTTTGTCGCGGGCTCTACATGACACGCATCTCCGACGGATTCCAAATGCCGCTCGAGCGAGACAACGTGTTCGCAAATCATGGTTCCGTCATTGTCGGTGAAGAATAGAAGACTCTCTACAACTAAATTTCAACCAAGGTAAACATTCATGTTCAAGAAAATTGACATCGCTATTCTGCTGATTTTGACCTTGCCGCTATCGCGTGCCTGGAGCGATGAGCCTCGTGCAACTCTGTCCAAGAGTGTCGATGCACTCACGCCAGAAGCCACCGCGATAGAAAGTGAGTTGCGTCGAACGCTCGCGCCGGACTCGGAGGCGAACGCTATGCTCGACGCGATCGTGGCGGGCAGCACACTCAGCGGAGATGACGGTTGGTTCCCACTCGCAAAAGCTCATGGGCGTTTCGAGTGGGATGGCATCCTTGCAGAATTCGATGCGAATTCGGATCAGCAAGTCACGTCGGACGAAATGGAAGTGAGTGAAACTGACTTTGCACGGCTGGATCGGAGCGGTGACAAGCTACTGACCCAGGCAGATTTTGACTGGACCGAACATTCACTGACCCCGTCGCCCGGTTCGATGATGTTTTTTATGGCCGATCGCGATGCCAACGGCAAAGTCACTCAAGATGAGTTTTCAAATCTATTCAATAGTTTGGCGGGTGAAGACTCAGATTACTTAACGCTCGATGATTTGCGGACAAAGTTTTTGCCGCCACCGCCCGGAGCTCGCGATCAACGTGCGGATCGTCCATCTCGCAGCACATTGATAACGGGACTGAAAAATCAAGAGATCGGTTCGCTGCAGTCGGGACCGAACGTCGGTGACTTGGCTCCTGATTTCACGCTCAGTAACCTGACTGGTGACCCAGTAACCCTATCTGAAGAGGTCGGTGAGAAACCGATTGTTCTCATCTTCGGAAACTTCACGTGTGGTCCGTTTCGTAGTCAGTCTGGGAATCTCGAAAAGCTGTATCAGCGTTATCAAGATCGAGCCAAGTTCTTTTTGATCTACGTTCGCGAAGCACATCCGAGTGACGGCTGGTGGATGCTCAGTAACCAAAAAGCCGGAATCGATCTTTCGCAACCGCAGGAGCTGGCGAGTCGTCGGGCTATTGCCCAGCAGTGCCAATCTCACTTGAATCTTGACATTCCATTCCTGATCGACAAGATCGATGATCAAGTGGGATCAATGTACAGCGGGATGCCCAATCGGTTGTACCTGATTGACTCCCAAGGAAAAGTTGCTTTTAAGAACGGACGAGGCCCCTTTGGTTTCCATCCTCGGCAGCTCGAACAATCACTCGTGTTACTGTTGAACGACAACGGTGCTACAGAATGAAGGGTTGCTCACCGGCGCAGCAACGAAGCAGCGTGTATCGCTGGCGGATTGCCTTACTTCCGTGATAGACCGACGATCTCGAGCAGGCGCAGGGCGTTGGTCGTTGGTGAGACGCCGGATCGCATTTGGTAGTCGAACGTCATCTGCTCGATACCCTCGGCATCGGGTCGGATGGTTTCTCGGAAGTGGACGATCGTGGCCATTTGCTTGAGCGTGGCTTCGTCGGCGAGCTCCAAATCATGCGTGCTGATGGCGCCGATGGCGTGGCAACCGACGAGTGTCTCGAGCACTTGAGCCACCGCAATTTGGCGTTCACCGCTGTTGGTGCCCTGCAGGATCTCATCAAGCAAAAACATCAGCACTCGATCGTCACGCTCGGCCACCACGCGGGCTTGATCGACCACGCCGCGCAAGCGATGCAGTTCGGCCATGTAGAACGAGACGCCTTCGGCCAGGTTGTCTCGCACGCGAATGCTTGTCGCCAACTGGATCGCCGGTAACGAGAACGCACTAGCGCACACCGGCGCGCCCGCACTCGCGAGCGCGACGTTGAGACCGAGACTTCGCAGTAGTGTGCTCTTGCCCGACATGTTGCTACCCGTGACGAGCAGGAACGATCCCGAGGGACCGACGCTGACGGTATTGGTCACGCGGACATCATCGCGCAGTAGCGGATGCCCAATCGATGTCGCATGAACTGTCGCTGCGGGCGTCGCCGAGACCCAATCGGGTGTTGCCCAGTCGGGATACTCGTCACGCAGCGCCGCGATTGACATCAACGCTTCGAGTTCACCGAGAGCGGTGAACCAACCGGGGGCATGCATCCCGTAACGACGTTGCCAAGTTTCGAGCCACGCTAGCACCCGCACATCCCAGAGCGAGAATGCTTGCAGCGGCAAGTACAGCAAGAATGTCGCGGCGGACTGGCGAAGCGAGCCCCAGCCCGCGACTTTCGCCAATGCCGCCAATGCGGGGTCGGCGGCGTTTTCATCGGCAATCAAACGCTGGTGAATCGAATGCAAGTCACAACTCGTTCCGTCACCATCACCAGCACCCTCGGCGGCGAGCCCCGCGAGCATGTTCGCGGTTGCGGCGAGCTCGCGATAGTCAGCAACACTGCGACGATTAGCCATCGCGATGGAGAAGATCTCGTGGGCTGGGCCGAGAAGGATCGAGGTGATGCCGAAGTTGATGGCTGCGATGACGAATAGGATCGCCAGTGCGGTCACGCCCACGGTCCCGAGTGATATGAACAACGCACCACTCACCAGCACGACGATTGCCGAGACAGCAATCACCGCGGACACATTCGCCCACACGACGAGCCAACTTCGCTCGGCGAGCCATTGTTTCCCCGCTGCCCAGGCAACAAAGCGATCGGGATGCCCGGTGCTATCCCCGATTTGGTTGGCGGTGACGTAAAACTTGAGCCGCGCGTCCCGCTCCGTCGCCAACCGCTCGGCCGCTCTCGCCCGCCGCTTCGCCGCAGCGGCGTTTGCGGGTTCCGCGAGCCAGCGCGCGAGCGTCTCGGCGCCGGGTTTGGTCCCGACCAGGGCGACGAGCTGGAACAACGATGCATCGCCGAACAAATCCAAATCGTCGGCGACTTCGCGTTGGTGTTTGGGCAGTTGCAAGTCCACCAGCAACTTGGCTGGACCGCCACTTTCACTCAATCGTTTCCAATCGCGTTGCAATCGGGCGAGCAACCGCCGCAGCACCCGCCGCTCGCTACGCAATTGGTCCATCGCGTCACGAATGGACTCGTTGTAGATCGCCACGACAAAGAAGCTCGCGAAAGCGACGGCGGCAAGCACGCTGAACGTGACCATCATACCGGACGGATAGGCCACAAAGAGGAAAAACAAGAAAGCTAAGAAAGCGAGCACGCGGACGGTGCCGAGCCTCGAGTCTTGTCGCGATAGCTCATCAAAGCGGCGATCCCGCTGCGTCAATTCGGCGGTGTAGCGATCGATGGCTTGCTGGGGAACAGCGGGTCGATGGGGTTCGCCGGTGCTAGTGATGCTCACGGGATCGTTCACGCGGCTTCAACTCCCAACCGCGATTTCGGGCGATGATGAGCGGCACCGCCATCGATCACTTTCAAGGCCACACGGTCCTGAAGATTCGGGCGGAAAATGGTCAACAGCAGCATCGGCAGGAACCATGCAATGTAAAGTCCGCCTCCGTCGCCGTGCCAAAACTGGGCCGCGACCATCACCGTTGCCGTGCAACTGATGAGCGTGCCAAGATTTTTCTGGGCTGGCCAAACGGCAAAGAAGAAGCTCAAAATGACGAAACCCGCGATGACCGGAAACCGCCACATCGGATCCCAGCCGAGTGCCCAAATACCGCGCGGCTCCCACAGCGGCGAGATCAATCCGTACATGCGGCGAAGGTGATCCAGCAGCGAGCCCGTACCCGCCGCCGAAAGCAGTGCCATCAGCACGGTGAGTGTCGACGCCACGCCCACCGCAAACCGCCGCGCACCACGCTGCCAATAGAAGCTGAACCAAAGCGGCAACAGGAACAACGGGTAGTAAACCAATCCTGCGGCCAGCCCGAGGAAGATTCCTGAGACAATCGGTTTGCGATACATCAAGATCGCCCACAGCAGCAGTGCTGCGGGAACGGCATGATCGACCCGACCGGTCATCTGGGCCGTGTAAGGCAACAGCAGGTAGAGCAGTGCACAACCGATGCCCGCGCGGAGATTCCCGAAATGTCGATTTCCGATCAGTACGATGCCGATCACGACGGCCAGGTGGGCTAGGATTGCTAGCACCTTGGCGATGGTCGTTAACCACAACGTCGACGCATCCATCGCCGTCACGGTCGGATACTCGGCACCCACGAGCGTATTGCTCACCGGACGTGTGGGGATCGCGGGCAACATGTGCATCAGTGGATAACCGGGACCCAGTTTCGGACCTTGCTCCACCTGCAACCGCGGCGTGCTGGTGACCACGTTCGCCATCATGAAGATGAACAACGAGATGCCGATGAAGTTCAATCCACCGGACGTCAAGTTGGGATCCAACAGCGGGCGCCGCACCATCAGGGGATCAATCATCAATCGAACGAGAATGCAGGCTTGGATCACGAACAGCCAAATGAATCCTGACATCTGGATCGACTCCGGCGTGAACGCACTCGCCCTCGCCGTCACCACACCCGACTCCGCCTCCTCGGGCGCTGCAGAGTCTGGCCCGGGAACGCCAGCGGAATCGCCCTCCGCCTCGGCGGCGGATTGCACCAACACCAACTGCTCGGCGGCGGCGGTTGGAGGTGACACGGCATCGCTGACGGGAGCGTCGGTGCGATTTTGGTCAAACACCGCCTGGGCCACCCTCGCTTCGATTTCTTGCAACTGACGACGTCGGCCTTCGTGGACCATCATCAAACCGGGCGCCAGCAGAATCACCAAGACGATGTCGAGATTACGAACGCTCCAGAAGCGATGGAAGACGAAATACAATCCAATGGTCAGAAACGACGACAGGTACACCCATGTCGTCGGATCGGGACGCTTGTACTGAAAGAGGATTTCGCCCATCGAGTGGTTCGCCTCGTAAACCCGCCATCATAGGCGTCTCGGGTGTCGATGAAAAGCACCAACCGCGTGTGTTTCACGCCCCCCACCACGAGCCGGCAAAATCCCTACAAATCCACTTCCGACGGTTTCAGTCGCTCTGGGGTTGGCCGCGATTCGATAGTATCGGCTAGGGGAGTTCATGGATGGACTCGTCGAGATTGCGGACAAGCAAGGGGGCGCCGGGAGCCGCATCATGCCGTTCTTCAGCACGACCCTCGTTCTCCTACTCGCGACCGTTAACCCGGACGTCGCGGCGTTGCTCGACGCTGA
The DNA here is from genome assembly GCA_038256795.1 of Pirellulales bacterium. GTDB lineage: Bacteria > Planctomycetota > Planctomycetia > Pirellulales > Pirellulaceae > JBBSJZ01. Next base: position 6,700 of record JBBSJZ010000308.1, read on the forward strand.
AAGGGTGGCCCGCTTGGCGGCTGACGCTAGCGTGGCTGCTGCCGTGCTTGACGGTGAATCCCGCGCGGTCGGTTGCGAACTCAATCGCGGCGACGATGCGGCGTGTGCTCAAACCGGTTTGCTTCAAGCCGTGATGAAGGACTTGGCGAGCGACCGACGCGACGAGTCCGCTAGCGACGCGCTCGAGGCACTGTACCGCATCGACGCTCTCTCGCAACAAGCGAGCTTGCTTAGCGAGTCCACTGAGCTCATTGCCGACCTCATCGAAATGGCAACCCGCGCCGAAGAGCTCGAGTTGCCCGATGGAAACGTCAAGGAGCTGCGCGTGCAACAACTTGAATTGCGAGATTCTGAGGTGGTGCTCCGTTTCGGCATCCTCAAACTTCGTCGTCGGTTGGCGAGTCTCGTCGATCGACCGCTCGGAGAGCTCGACGTTTCAAGTCTGGTCGGTTCTCCGCTCGCTGGTGAGACGACGTTGGATGAAGTTCAAGCCAGCTCAATCGCGCTGGAGCATCGCGGTGATTATCAAGCCGTGCTCACGCTGTGCCGCTGTATGAACGCCGACTCGTTACCAGCGGCGAAGGCGATGATGAGTACGCTGCAGCCCGGCCTTGGCTTGGCGACGGTCGCGGGCACGTTGCCGTTGTTGGCTAAGCTGGGTCAACGTGACAAGAATGCTTCCGATCTCGCGTGTCGTCGTTGCCAATGCCAGTCGCTACGTGACCAGACGCGTGAGTCGATTGAACAGCAAGTCAGTCAGGCCATTCTCGACGCCCA